>JAPHTE010000128.1 GCA_026196445.1 Lysobacterales bacterium | reverse complement strand
TGCGTTCCACGCCGTAAAAGGTGGGTGGTTCGTGGGTTTCATTGAGTATGCCGACGGGCACCAGGAACAGACCGGCTCTGGCAAACAGGTTCTGTTTCAGGTTGAACTCGACAAAAGCCTGTTCCAGCTCAACTTCACCAGGCTCGCCATCCCCGGCCAGTGAATGTTCCAGTTCGAACTCCGAGTAGAAGCGTGTCTTGTCGTTGAACTCGTGGCCGAAAAACAGAACGAAGCGATGGAAATCGATCTCCTCGACATTCCGTGATGAGTCCCCGGCGGAAAGATTGTTGTAGTGCAGTTCACCGTAACCCGCAATGGTTGTTTTTGCGGTGGCTTGTGCAGGGCTGGACTCGATCATATCTGCGACGGCTTCGATCTTGGCGTCGGCTTCTTCGGTCTGGTCCTGGTTGGCCAGCACCAACTCCTTGAGCGCATCGATCTGCTGCTGCATGGCCTCGATTTTCGCCAGCAGTTCCGCATTGCTTTCCTGCGCATAAACGGCCGGGCTGGCCAACATGCAGAGCAGCGTGAACGCGTGCAGGAAGCCAATGAATTTTTGATGAAGGCGCATGACTGTTTCCTTTGTTCTGGTTTTTAATCAAGATCGGCATCTTAATGCAAATAAGAATCATTCTCAATAAAGAACAGACATACATCAGCACTTACCTGATCCAGGTCAATCGAGCCAATCAGGTTAAGGGTCATCGGTTTCAGTGTTGGAGGATTGATAAATGGCGGTGAAACCACGGCTACCATTCAATTGAAAAGCAGCTACAAGATCGCCAAAGCGTGTAGACTTTGGCCAATGGGGCTTCTATTCTTCATGTAAGCGCCATCTGGCTCGTAATCCAGACATAGAATTATCCCGCTCAAAAATGCAGGTATGAGCGGCTTGGAACAGGGAGAAATCAATCTCAGACTTTTTCGCAGAGCTTCGCCGGCGGCGGGTCATCCGGGTCATTGTCCTTTACGCCATCGCGGGTTGGGTCGTGATCGAGGTCACCTCTACCGTTTTGCCCGGATTGAACCTGCCCGACTGGACCACGACCCTGGTCATCCTGCTGGTGTCGCTGGGTTTCGTGATTGCGGTCATGCTGGCCTGGGCCTTCGACATAGGCCCCGGCGGTTTGCAGCGAACGCCTGCCAGGAAGACTGAACCGGCAAGCGTTGAACCCCCACCCGCCGGCGCGCCAGACAAGGGTAAGCGGGAATTACCCGCAAAACCGATGGATTTGGATCAGCGTAAGTCCATCGCGGTTTTACCTTTTGTCAACATGAGTGGTGACACGGAGAACGAGTACTTCAGTGACGGTATTGCCGAGGAAATCCTCAACCTGCTGGTCAAGCTGCCGCAACTCAAGGTCGCTTCCAGGACCTCCTCGTTTATTTTTAAAGGTAAAGAGGCCAACATTCCAACAGTGGCCCGTGAACTCGGGGTCGATACGGTTTTAGAGGGCAGCGTTCGCCGAGCCGGGGAGCGGGTGCGAATCACGGCCCAGTTGATCGAGGCGGTGTCGGATTCACACCTGTGGTCGGAGACTTATGACCGCGAAATGGATGACGTTTTTGCGATCCAGGACGAGATCGCACAGAACATCGTCAATGCCCTGGAAGTGACGTTGTCCCCAAAAGAACGGCGCGCAATTCAGTACGTGGCGACATCCAATACGCAGGCCTTTGATTTCTACCTGCGCGGCCGTAGTTTCATGTACACCATGACGCGTCGCGATTATGAGCACGCGATTCGCATGTTCGAGCAGGCCATCAATGTCGACGCCAAGTTTGCACTGGCCTACGCCGGCATCGCCGATGCTTATTCCCACCTGTATCGCTATGCAGATGCCTCGAAGGAAAATGTCAGGAAATCGGTCGAGGCCAGTGAAAAGGCGATTGCGCTGGATCCGGACGCAGCCGAGCCGCATGCGTCGCGTGGCCTGTCGCTGTTTATCAGTGGTCAGTTCGAGGCAGCAAAGAAGGAATTCGAGTTTGCGATCCAACTGAACCCGAACTTGTTCGACGCCTATTATTACTACGGCCTGGCCTGTTCCTCCAATTCGGATTTTGAAACCGCCGAGAAAATGTACATCAAGGCCATAGAAGTTAACCCGGCGGACTACCAGGCGCCGATGTTCCTGGCCCAGGTGTATACCTCTTTAGGGCGCAAGCACGACGAAATGCGGGTCAGGTTGGGTGCGCTGGAAACCATCCAGCGGCATCTCGAAATGAATCCGCACGACACGCGCGCCTTGTACTTCGGTGCGCAGAACCTGGTGAAAGTCGGTGAAAACCAAAAGGGCGTGGAACTGGCCGAGCGTGCACTGGGCCAGGACCAGGACGAGCCCGTGGTGCTGTACAACGTTGCCTGTTTTTATGCCCTGCAGGGGGATCCCGACCGCTCAATTGAATTACTGACCAAGGCGGTTACCCAGGGTTGGGGTGACCGTGAATGGCTGGAAACGGACAGCGATCTCGATACCTTGCGGAGTGATGAGCGCTTCAAGGAGCTGATAAACCGTATCGAGCAAACCGGATGAGCGAAGGACAGCAGCAAACCGGTTTGGGGCGCATATTTTCGGAATTAAAGCGCCGCCGCGTGACCCGTGTCATCGTGTTGTACGCGATTGCCGGCTGGATCGTCATCGAGGTTTCGTCCACGGTCCTGCCCAACCTGAATCTGCCGGATTGGAGCGTCACGCTGGTGACGGTGCTGGTAGCGCTGGGGTTTGTACTTGCCATCATGCTGGCCTGGGCCTTTGATATTGGTCCCGATGGCATCCACCGCACACTGGAACAGGTACCGTCCGGAACCGAATCCAAGCCGGAAACATCCGCACAGCCGTTGGCGAAACCAGCAGAATCAGCGCCGGATAATATCGATCTCAAATCCATCGCGGTCTTGCCGTTTGTCAATATGAGCGGGGATGCTGAGAACGAATATTTCAGTGACGGGATTTCAGAAGAGATACTGAACCTGCTGGTCAAGCTGCCCAAGTTGCGGGTGGCGTCGAGGACTTCCTCGTTTGCCTTCAAGGGCAAGGATTTTGACATCCCGGAAGTCGCGCGCCGGCTGAATGTTGGCACCGTGCTGGAGGGCAGTGTGCGCAGGGCGGGCGACCGTGTGCGTATCACCGGTCAGTTGATCGAGACCTCGACAGATTCACACTTGTGGTCCGAGACCTATGACCGCGAGATGAAGGATGTATTCGCGATCCAGGATGACATCGCGCAAAACATCGTTGATGCCCTGCAAATGACCCTGACACCAAAGGACCGGCGGGCCCTGCAGTACGTCGCGACATCCAACCCCGAGGCCTATGACTATTACCTGAAAGGCCGTAAATTCATGTACGCCATGTCCTCACGCAATTTCGAGCACGCCATCAGGATGTACGACAAGGCCATCGAACTGGATCCGAATTACGCCATCGCCTACGCGGGCATAGCCGATACCTATTCGCAGATGTTCCGTTTTTCGGATGCGTCGCCGCAGAATGCGACCAAGGCGTTGGAGGCCAGCCAACATGCCGTCGAACTTGACCCGGATTCGGCCGAAGCCCACGCCTCCCGGGGCTTGTCGTTGTTTATCAACGAGGAATACCAACGGGCCGAAAAACATTTTGAAACCGCGATACTGCTGAATCCCAAGTTGTTCGAATCCTATTTCTTCTACGCCCTGAGTTGTAGTTCGCAGGGTAATTATGAAAAAGCGGCGCGGTTGTTTATCCAGGCCTCGGAAGTGAACCCGGCGGACTACCAACCACCCAGTTTCCTGGCCCTGGCCTACACGGCCCTGGGCCGCGCGGACGATGCGATGGCGGCGCGCCAACGCACCATTGAACTGATCGAACGGCATCTCGATATGAATCCCGACGATACAAGGGCGTTGTATATTGGCGCCGCAAACTTGTCGTCGATGGGTGATGAACAACGCGCCATGGAATGGGCCGGCAGGGCCTTTGAGGCTGGCCGTGACGAGCCCATGGTTTTATACAATGTCGCCTGCACCTATGCCCTGCTGGGTGAATCTGATCGCGCCATGGAACTACTGGAAAAGGCCATCAAGCTGGGTTGGGGCGACCGTGCCTGGCTGGAAACTGACAGCGACCTGGATTCCTTGCGGGCGATCCCCCGGTTCCAGGCTCTGCTCGATAAAATCGACTGACTGTAAAATACCTGCCGGGCCAACCGGCCCGGCTTTTTCTCGATCGCTTCATCCCATACCGGTTCGGCTTGCCGACACGAAGTAACCGGTTACCGCAATACGTGACTTTCGTCACAACTAAACACCATTACGACACTCTAATCTACCCTGACAGAATAGTGGATTGGTAACGTTCGGCTTGAATTCCGCGTCCAATCCTTAAACAAGAAACTTACCGGGAGAGTCATCAAGGCAATGGGTATCACCGAACGCGCGGTTAAAAATCCAGCCGGTGTGGCAGTGGCGGTAGCCATCGTTACGCTGTTTGGATTATTCAGCCTCAACAAGTTACCGGTCCAGCTATTTCCGGACATCGACCTGCCCCAGATCACCGTATTTGCCGGTTGGCGTGCAGCTTCACCCAAGGAAGTGGAATCAGAGATCCTGGAACCCATGGAAGAGGTTCTGCAGGGTATACCCGGTGTTGAAACCATGTCGTCCAACGCCTTCAACGGCGGTGCCTGGATCAACATGGAATTCGCCCTGGGCACCGACATGCAGGCGACCCTGATGGAAGTGATCGGGCGCTTGAACCGTCTGCCCTCCATGCCGGCCGATTCCGATCCACCCGTTGTCAACCTGGGTGGTGACGGTGGCGCCAACCAGGCCCTGAGCTGGTTCTTTGTGCAGAAACTGCCCGGCACGCCAGGCAACATAGAGGACTACAGCCAGTATGTAATGGACACGGTCAAGCCAAAACTGGAGTCCATCGAAGGCGTGGCCGGTGTACAGATCAATGCCGGCGCAGCCGAAGAACTGCAGATTACCATCGATCCTTACAAGGCTGCGGAATATGGTATCGAACTGGGTTCTGTGGCGGCTCGCACCAGCCGTTCAACCGATGTATCGGGTGGTTTCGTGGACGTCGGACGCCGGCAATACACGCTGCGTTTCGAAGGCCGCTATGACCCCCTGCAGTTCAAGGACCTGATCCTCGAATGGCGTGAAGGCCGGCCCATCCGCCTGGGCGATATCGCCGACGTGCGGGTGGCTCGCGGCAAGAAACAGCAGATCGCCATCCAGAACGGCAACCCGGCCATGAGCCTCAGGGTCGACCGTGCCAACGGCGCCAACGTGCTGGGCACGCTGACCCTGGTCAAGGACGCAGTCGCCGAACTGCGGGACGGGCCACTGGCGGCTAAAGGCCTGGACATCCAGCAGTCGTTTGACGCCTCGGTATTCATCAACCGTGCGGTCAGCATGGTGAGAAATAACCTGTTGCTCGGTGTGCTACTGGCGGTCGGCATTTTATGGCTGTTTATGCGTGACCGCCGCGCCACGATACTGATCGCAACCGCCATCCCGATCTCGTTATTGTCCACCTTCGTGGTTTTGAACCTGACCGGCCGCAGCCTGAATGTCATTTCGCTGGCCGGGTTGGCCTTTGCCGTGGGCATGGTGCTGGATGCCGCTATCGTGGTCTCGGAAAACATCGTGCGTCTGCGTGAACGCGGTGAGACACCGACCGTTGCGGCCCTGGCCGGCACGAACCAGGTCAAGGGCGCACTTTTGGCGTCGACCGCGACCACGGTGGCCATTTTCCTGCCGGTGTTATTTCTGCAGGATGTCGAGGGCCAGTTGTTTGCGGATCTGGCGCTGACCATCTCCATTGCCGTGGTGATATCCCTGGTAGTCGCCCTGACGATCCTGCCCACGATGGCCGGCAGTTGGTTGAAACCCAAAAGTGATTCTCGAGACAACAACCAGGGCTGGTCAAAACTGGCCGCCTCACTGATGAAGGTCAGCGCGACCGGCAAACGCCGCGCGATCCTGATCACCAGCCTGATCACCGCACCCTTGCTGGTGACCTGGATGCTGTTCCCGCAACTGGACTACCTGCCACCCGTCAAACGAGACGCAGTCGACGCTTTCCTGCAGTTTCCTCCGGGCAACAATGTTGAGACCAATGAACGCGAAGTCATCAGCAAGCTGGTCCAACGACTGCAACCGTACATGGATGGCATCAAAGAGCCGGCGTTGAAAAATTACTATATCCTGACCTGGCCGGGTGGCGGCACCATCGGCGCCCGTGTACTGGACCAGAGCCGGGTCAACGAATTGCTGGAGATCGTCAGGAACGATGTGCTGGTGGATATCCCCGACTTCGAGGGTTTTGCCATGCAGGGCAACCTGTTTGGCGGCTTCGGTGGTGGCCGCGACATATCGATGCACATCCAGTCGGCTGACCAGGACGGACTGTATGCGACAGCGGCTGAGGCACAGAAACGTCTGCGGGAGGCCTTCCCCGGTGCAAACGTGCAGACCTTCCCCGGTATTGAACTGGCCGAACCCGAGCTGAGAATCACGCCCGATGACGCACGCATCAACGAAGTCGGCCTGGACCGGCGTGGCGTGGCATCCATGGTACGCACATTGGGCAATGGCTTGTGGCTGGGTGAGTATTTCAACGGTGAGAACCGCATGGATATCATCATGCGGGCCGAGGGTTGGCAAACCCCCGAACAACTGGTGACGACACCGGTCATGACACCGAGCGGTGAAGTCGTGCCACTGGGCGAACTGGTAGGTATCGAGCGCGCCACGGGTCCGGGCAATATTCGCCGGGTCAATGGCCGGCGCACGGTCAGTGTCAACCTGAGTCCGCCGGACAATGTTTCGCTGGAAACCGCCATTGCACAGATCAAGACGGACGTGGAGCCCGGCTTGCGGGCAACGTTACCGGCTGATGGATCCATCCAGTACGGTGGCAGCGCGGACGCGTTGACCGAAGCCATCTCAACCATGAGCCGCAACTTCCTGATGGCCTTGTTTATCCTGTTCATGCTGATGGCCGGCCTGTTCCGGTCATTGAAGGATAGCGCACTGGTGGTCTTGACCATCCCGCTGGCCGGTGTCGGCGGGGTCATTGCCATTCGCACCCTGAACCTGTTCACCTTCCAGCCGATGGATCTGCTGACCATGATCGGTTTCATCATTCTGCTGGGCCTGGTGGTCAACAACGCGATCCTGCTGGTCGACCGGACACGCCAGGCCGAACGCGACGGGATGGAGCGTAACGAGGCCGTGGAAAATGCCCTGAAGATTCGCTTGCGGCCCATTTTCATGAGCACCTTGACCAGTATCTTCGGCATGTTGCCGCTACTGCTGATCCCTGGAGAAGGCAGCGTTATTTACCGTGGCCTGGCCGCCTCCATCGTTGGAGGCATGGCTTTCAGCCTGGTATTCACCCTGATGCTATTGCCCTGCATGTTACGGCTCGGCAAAGCCAGTAAAGTCAAGACACCCGCTACGGAAACACCAGCCAAGGCTGTGCTGGAATCCACAGCCTGAGTGAGGAATTGAAATGAAACACATCACACGATTCACATTGATCACCTGTTTGCTGCCACTCGTAGCATGGGCGCAGGATGAACCACAGACACCCGCGGCGCCGGTGCGTGTCGAACAGGCACAGCGGGATACTTTCTCGGCCACATTGTGGGTGTCAGGAACCGTGATCGCGCGTAACGACGCACGTATCGCGGCAGAAACGGATGGCCGTATCACCTGGGTTGCCGATGTTGGTTCACGGATCGAAGAAGGCCAGCCAATCGCTCGTATCGACGCCAGGGACTTGCAACTGGAGCTGGCGGACAGCGAGGCCCGCCTCGGCAGCCTGAAATCCCAGCTCAAGTACCGCGACAGTTCCCTGCAACGGTTCAAAAAGCTGGCCGCCAGCAATAACGCCTCAGCCACGCAACTGGACGAAGCGCAATCACAACTGGACATGACACGCCAGGAAATCAAGCGTGCCGAAGTCGCCATCGCCCAGATCAAACGCCGTATCGCCCAGACCGAGGTGCTGGCGCCGTTCCCCGGCGTGGTGGCCGAGCGTCTGGTGCAACTGGGCGAGTTCGTCAATCGTGGGGCGCAGGTTGCGCGGCTGGTGGATACCGAACACCGCGAAATACGTGCCCAGGCACCGTTGTCGGTCGTGAGTTGGATCCGCGAAGGCATGCAGGTGACCATCGAGCATGGCCGGCGTGAATCGCTGAGTCCGGTCAACTACGTGATCCCGGTCGGCGACGAGCGATCTCGTATGTTCGAGGTGCGTATCGCCGCCAACGATCCGGCCTGGATCATCGGCAGCCCGGTCCGGGTAGCACTACCCAATAGCGAGCCCCGCGAACTGGTGGCCATTCCGCGTGATGGCCTGGTGTTGCGCGGGTCGAATATCTTTGTCATGCGGGTCAACGATGACAACACGGTTGAAAAAGTCACGGTCGAAACCGGTATTGGCCTGGGTGGTTTTGTCGAGGTCATTGGTGAAGTCGAAAAAGGTGACCGTATCGTGACCCGCGGTGGTGAGCGTCTGCAACCGGGCCAGGTGGTAACCATCGCCGACAGTTAATCATGTCTCCCGTCGTGGTGACCGGTCTGGCTGGTTCAGCACCAGAACCAGCCAGACCAGTTCCCCAACGCCCTCTCTACCCGATCAGGAAAACTGCCGCATCGTGTTGTCTTTACCGGCGGCTTTCAGCGCCTGGTCGCCGGAAAAGTATTCCTTGTGGTCATCACCAATATTTGAACCGGACATGTCCTGGTGCTTGACGCAAGCCAGCCCCCCCCGAATTTCACGTCGTTGCACGCCCAGCACGTATGCCAGCATGCCCTGCTCACTGAAATATCCCTTGGCCAGTTCGTCGGTGGACAGAGCGGCCGTGTGATAGGTTGGCAGGGTGATCAAGTGATGGAAAATACCCGCTTGTTCTGCGGCATCGCGTTGGAATTGCATGATCTTTTGATCAGCTTCAATGGCCAGTTCAGAGCCGTCATAATCAACATTCATCAAATGCTCACGCTGATAACCGGAAGTGTCCCTGCCTTCATCTTTCCAGGCGTCAAAAACCTGTTGGCGGAAATTCAGCGTCCAGTTGAAGGACGGACTGTTGTTGTAAACCAGCTTGGCTTCGGGAACGACTTCCCGAATACGGCTGACCATGCCGGCGATCTGACCGATGTGCGGTTTCTCCGTTTCGATCCACAAGAGGTCCGCACCATTTTGCATTGAGGTAATACAGTCAAGCACCACACGGTCCTCACCACTGCCTTCCCTGAATCGAACCAGGCCATTAGGCAGACGGGTTGGCTTGATCAGCTTGCCGTTCTGCTCGATGACCAGGTCACCGGCCTCGATGTCTTCCAGGGAAGTGATTTCTTTCCCGGCAATGAAAGCGTTATAACGGTCCGCCAGGTCACCAGGCGTTTTGGATACCGGGATCTTTTGCGTCAGGCCAGCGCCGAGTGAATCGGTACGGGCTACGATGACCCCATCATCGACACCCAGTTCCAGAAAGGCATAACGAACCGCATTGATCTTGGCCAGAAAATCTTCATGTGGAACGGTAACTTTGCCGTCCTGGTGTCCACATTGCTTGGCGTCAGAAACCTGGTTTTCGATCTGGATACAACAAGCCCCGGCTTCGATCATCTTTTTGGCCAGCAGGTACGTGCCTTCCTCGTTCCCGAAGCCGGCATCGATATCTGCGATGATCGGAACCACGTGGGTTTCAAAGCACTCGATTTGTTTCAATACCGCCCTGGCCTTCACCTCATCATTGGCTTCGCGGGCTGCGTCCAGGTCAGTGAAAAGATGACGAAGCTCCCTGGCGTCGGCCTGCTTCAAAAAGGTGTACAACTCCTCGATGAGCGCCGGAACGGATGTTTTTTCATGCATGGACTGATCTGGTAACGGCCCGAATTCCGATCGCATGGCGGCGACCATCCAGCCCGACAGGTAGAGGTACCGGCCCCGGGTCGTCTGGAAATGCTTCTTTACCGAGATCATTTTCTGCTGGCCAATGAAGCCATGCCAGCAGCCCAGTGACTGGGTGTAGTTCCGGGGGTCTTCATCATAAGCCTGCATGTCTTTTCGCATGATTCCTGCCGTGTAACGGGCAATGTCAAGACCGGTACGGAAGCGGTTTTGCATACGCATCCGTGCGACGCTTTCCGGATTGATCGCACGCCAGTTGTTACCGTTTTTCTCGATCGCCAGGGCAATTTCATTAACCTGGTTCTGATAGTGATTCATATTGCTCTCCTGTCGCGTTAATACTGTTTGCCTGTCATCGGGTCATTGCGCTGCCAGGCCGTGCGGTTTACACAGCGTCTTCTGTTTGCGCCGGTAGTCGTGTAATAAGGGTTCGGTGTAACCATTGGGTTGCCTGTAGCCCTCAAAAACCAGCGCACAAGCCGCCTGGAAAGCGATGCTATTTTCAGTATCCGGTGTCATTGCCCGGTAACGTGGATCAGCACGGTTTTGCTCATCGACGACACCCGCCATTCTCGTCATTACTTCCCTGACCTGTTGTTCACTGCAAAGACCATGCTGCAACCAATTGGCAATGTGCTGGCTGGAAATTCGCAGCGTGGCGCGATCCTCCATCAAGTGTGTATTGTTGATATCGGGAACCTTGGAGCAACCAATACCCTGGTCAATCCAACGCACCACGTAACCCAGGATACCCTGGGCATTGTTCTCGAGTTCACGTTCGATCTGTTTGTCACTGAGAGAACTGCCATCCCTGATCAATGCAATTCTCAGGAGGTCGTCCAGTGACGCCGGCTCGCGTGAATTCAACGCCTCCTGGGTAGCAAGCACGTCGACCCGGTGGTAGTGCATCGCGTGCAACGTCGCAGCAGTCGGCGACGGCACCCAGGCGGTATTGGCCCCGGATTCCGGGTGGGCGATCTTCTCCGTCATCATCTGCGCCATCTCGTCCGGCATGGCCCACATGCCTTTACCGATCTGGGCCCTGCCACTAAAGCCACACTGCAGGCCGATGTCGACATTCCGGTTCTCATAGGCTTCAATCCACGGCTGGGATTTGATCTGGTCTTTGGGAAGGAAAGCACCCGCCTGCATACTGGTATGAATTTCATCGCCGGTTCGGTCGAGGAACCCGGTGTTGATAAACACGACCCGGTGCCTGGCAACGCGGATGCATTCTTTCAGGTTGAGGGTCGTGCGGCGCTCCTCGTCCATGATGCCAAGCTTGATCGTGTAGCGTGGCAATCCCAACATGTCTTCGATGTCGTTAAACAGGTCGCATGTGAAAGCAACTTCATCGGGTCCGTGCATTTTGGGCTTGACGAGATAGATGCTGCCATTACGGCTGTTAGCCGGGCCACTGGTCCGGTCAACGTCCAGCGACCCGATCAGGGCGGTAACCACGCCGTCCAGGATGCCTTCCGGGCTGTAATTGCCGTCGCTATCCTTGACGATGTCAATGTCCATCAGGTGGCCGACATTGCGGATAAACATCAAGCTGCGACCGGGCAATTCAAACCAGTTATCCTGGTGCATGCCGTCGCGCGCGATATAGCTTCGATCCGGCCTGGGCCGGCGGGTGAGTTGCTTGCCACCCTTGTTGAATGTGGCCGTCAATTCGCCGGTCATCAGGCCCAGCAGGTTGCGGTATACCCCGATCTTGTCTTCTGCATCGACTGCTGCAACTGAATCCTCGCAGTCCATGATGGTGGTCACGGCCGCTTCGATCTTGATATCCGCCAGCTGTGCCTTATCGCTGGCACCGATTTCGTTACTCCGGCCGATCTGGAGCTCGACGTGCAAGCCGTTATTCCTGAGAAGAATGGTGCTGGGGTTTTCGCAGGGACCGCTATAACCGGCAAATTGCGATGAATCAATCAGGCCGACAAATTTACCGCTGTCGGTAAAGGCGCAGAAGTTCTGGAAGTAGACCTGGTAATGGGTAATGTCGTGATGAGACGCATTGTCCAGCGGGAATATTTCGTCAAGGAAATCACGACCGCGGCGGATAACCTCTGCACCACGTGCTTCACAGTAAGAACCGTCGGCCGGGATGGGTGGTGTGTTGATGACATTGGTTCCGTAGAGCGCGTCATACAGGCTGCCCCAGCGCGCGTTCAGCGCATTCAACGCAAAGCGTGCGTTTTGCACCGGCACAACGAGCTGTGGCCCCGCAATGGTTGCAATCTCGGGGTCGACGTTCTCGGTTTCTATCAGAAAATCAGGGCCCTCTTCCAGTAAATAACCGATGTCTTTCAGAAAAGTCTTGTAGCTTTCCAGGTCGTCAACATGGTATTCATTGGTCCGGTGCCAGGTGTCGATCTTTGCCTGCATTTCTTCGCGAACCTGCAACAGCTCCCGGTTGCGGGGTGTGAACTTTGTCAGCAGGGTATTGAGGTCAGACCAGAAGCTGTCGGCGTTGACCTTGGTCAGCGGCAGTACCTCGTTATTTATAAAATCAAGAAATTGCGGATCGATCGCCGCTGGCCACGTGTTCCTGTCGGTGGTTCGGGGCATTGCAGAGGTCTTGTTCATGCTTCTGTCTCCTGATTGGGCCTGGTCACAGTGTTTGTCTCAATGGGTACGACTGGAAGTCTAGGTTAATTACAGATAAAATTTCACAATTAAAACTTCACATTGTTAATTTCACAATTGTAAAATTTAAACAGGAATGAAACAGAGCAACCCCCTGCTGCGGAAAGCACATTTTCTAGGTACCAAGATCAGGAACCTGCGTAAGCGGAACAACCTGACCATGGAAGATCTGTCGATGCGGTGCATCCAGGTTGATGTTGAAACTGCGCCATCTGTTTCATATCTGTCGATGATCGAGAATGGCAAGCGGGTACCCAGTGAAAAAATGCTGCGCTGCATTGCGGAGGTTTTTCAGAAAGACTGGGAATGGTTCCTGGATGAAACCCGCGAAGAAGCCGAAGCGCCACTACAAGATAACAGGGGTGGAATACGGGGTGTACCACTCGAACCGGATTTCCTGTTTGAGAAAGTGCATCTGCAGATTGCGATTCCAGAGATGTTGTCTCAAACGGGTACGACAGGACGGCAGTTCAGCCACCTGCTGATACGCGCCCACCAGGAGTATCATCAGAATCATTTTCCGGATCTTGAAAAAGCTGCCGAAAACGTTGGCAAAAAGCAGATGCCGTTGAGCCTTGATGAGATTTACAGGATCTGTCGGCACCTGGGTCTGAAGATCAAGTGGTTCAAACGCAAGGCGTATAAGACCACCGACGCAGCAGGAATCGAAGTCAATGCGCTGATCCGCTCTTTTTTTGAGCCGCCCGGTGTCATTTATGCCAATGAAACACTCAAGAAACACCCGCAGCGGCTCAAATATGACCTGGCCACGCACATTGCTCACTGTATCCTGCATGGCAAGGATGGACTGAAGACAGTCAATGCTGCAGGTAGGGGGATTTCGGAAACCATCCGTCATGACGGCAAGGGAATCCAGGAATCCATGACGCTTGATTCAGAAGACATCCTGTATGCCTGGCGGGATTTCGAGTGCAGTTTTTTCGCTGCCGCACTTCTGTGTCCAAAGTTGCCCCTGCGCCAACACCTGAACCGGCATGCTTATGCGGTGAGTTCAGGAAAACAGCTGGATGTATCCACATCTGTCGTGATGCGCCGCATGACGGCGGTATCACCCTATCCACACTGGCACTATTTTGATGCTTATCCCGGTGGGGCCTTGAAAGCCGTGTACCGGGGTAACGGCATACCATTACCGTGGGGCAACATGAAACGGGTGCAGGACCCCTGCCACCACTGGTCGGTGTTTCGTATGCTCAATTCGTCGCCGGGTCAGGATTCGGCACAAATATCAATCATGTACAACGGTGCGGATCCGCATATCTACTGCTGCGAGTCAGTGCAGGTCAAGGATCTCGCCGGAAACAAACATGTGCTTTGCGCCGGTGTGGACTTGAACCCGGCGCTGGATGCACAGGGACGGGATTCTGTTGAAATCGCCAAGGAGTTGATGGATAAGAGTCGTAAAAAAGGTGGTTCCGCTGCTATCCCTGAACCAATCCGGAAGGATTTTCTGCGTATCGCAAAAATTCTTAATATCGAATGGATAGAACGCGGAATCGGCCACGACGCAATGATAATTTGTCCGCGCTGTTCCGCATGCCCACGGGATCCCCAGTGTGCCAGCGTACCCGAACCCAATGACGGACGCGTGGACTTCAGCAGGATTCGCAGGCAAATCATCGCGGGGAATAAATAAACAGTTGAGGGCCCTTTTCCCATAATGGTGGAAAAGGATCCTGACCCCATTTACCATCAACGGATGATGCAAAGTCACTACGTTGAGCCGGTTTTCCGCCCACCTTCCGAGGCCTACAGCCTGATCCTGCAGGTCACCAACGGCTGCAGCTGGAACCAATGTACGTTCTGCGAGATGTATACCCAGCCGCAGAAGCGATTCCGTTTTAAACAACTGGAAGAAATAGAACAAGAACTGCAGGCGGTTGTGGCTTCCGGCGCCCCGGTCAGGCGGGTATTTTTGGCCGATGGAGATGCGATGACATTGTCTGTGCGGCGCCTGAGATTGATCATGCAGGCGATCAACCGCTACCTGCCGGATATCCAGCGCGTGTCGTCCTACTGCCTGCCGCGTAATTTGAAAAACAAAACGGTAGAAGAACTCGCTGAGTTGAAGGCGATGGGTTTGAGCCTGTTTTACGTGGGCTGTGAATCGGGTGACGACCTGGTGCTGGAGCGGGTCAGCAAGGGTGAGAATTTTGAAACCTCCCTGTCTGCATTGAAAAAGATCAAGTCGGCCGGCGCCAGGAGCTCGGTGATGATACTCAATGGTATGGGTGGCAGGAAATACAGCCAGCAGCACGCGGTCAATTCAGCCCGGCTGATGAATGCAGCGCAACCTGAATACCTGGCCACCCTGGTGGTCAGTTTCCCGGTTGGCATGGAACGCTACCAGCAGGGATTCAACGGTGAGTTCGAACCGCTCGATCAACAGGGCCTGTTTCAGGAAATGTATTGGTTGCTGGATACGCTGGAGTTGGAGAAGACGATTTTCAGGAGCGACCATGCGTCCAATTACCTGGTACTGAAAGGTGTGCTGGGCAAGGACAAGCCGCGTCTGCTGGCCACGGTTAAAGCGGCACTCGAACACCCGGGCTCCGTGCACCTGCGCCAGGAATGGATGCGCGGGCTTTGACGCTTCAAAAAACAGAGGGCCCCGATCGAGGCCCCCCGTTTAAGAATTAAAGCTGTGCTCAGACGTTACGCGTCGCCACGGCAGGAGGCACGGTAGAAGCCTTGCGTGCCGGGCCATACACTGCCGCCTGGCCGATACCGAGCATCAGTAGCATGGCCACGGGCACCAGGTACCAGGCGATGCGTTCAAGAGCAAAAGTCTCGATCATCAGGATGTTCAGACCGATCGTCAGCGCGGCGCCGATCAGGACACCCACACCGCTGATGATGAAATTCTCGGTCATGAAATAACGCAGAATGGCGAGCCTGGACGCCCCCAGCGCGCGGCGGGTGCCGATCTGCCGGGTTCTACGGTTAACGCTGAAACTGGCCAGGCCAACGATGCCCAATGAGGTCACGGCGATCAGCAAAACGATGGTGAAGGTCAGAATCTTGATCATGGATGATTCGCTGCGGTAAGCCCGCTCACGGATTTCATCCATGCTGCGTACCCTGCGTATAATACGGCCCTTGTCGCGCGTTGCCAGCAACTCCTCGACCTTCGGCATCAGTTCATCACGCATGCCGGGTTCGGTCCTGATGATGTAGTCGCTGGCGCCGAACAAGGTGCGGCTGGGCACCAACATGACACGTTCAAAACCGTCCCAACCGGGCCAGGCACCCTGCATTTTCTCGATAATGCCGGTAATGGTCATCGGCTCGACATCGGAGATGTAAACCGTTTGACCCAGTGCGCTCATGGGGTCGTCCGGGAACAGGGCCTCTGCCATCGCCAGGGTTATGAGGGTCTTGTCAGGCCAGCCGGACTCACCGCGTTCACGCCACACGACGTCCGTGGTGCTGAACTCCTCACCGGCAATCAAGTTGATGCCATAGGTGTCGAATGCGTTTTCATCAACAAAGAACATGCCAACCCCGGTGCCGTCGATTTCCGCGCCGGGCTCAGTCTGTAAGCCCATCCCCCAGCCACTGCCCGACAAGGGTATCGAGTTTGTCTGCATGACATTGACAATCCCGG
>JAPHTE010000035.1 GCA_026196445.1 Lysobacterales bacterium | reverse complement strand
ATCACCTGTAATTACGACGGCGCGAACAAACACCGGACCGTGATCGAGGACGATGTGTTTATCGGCTCGGATACGCAGTTGGTGGCCCCGGTGACGGTTGGTGAAGGCGCAGACATCGGCGCCGGCAGCACCGTGACCAAGGATGCGCCGGCCGGAGCTTTGACCATCAGCCGGGCAAAACAGGTCACGATTCGCGGCTGGAAACGGCCCAAAAAGAGGGGCTAGGGCCTGTCAGTGCTTACCAGGGCGCGGCGACGGGAACCCATTTTGTTCAATACAAGGAACGATGAACGTAATGTATTGTATATACCTGAGTGAAGAGAGACGCGGTAGTGGACGAAATGGGCCCCGTCCCTTCGGGTTGCGGTTCCAAATAGCCTCAAGCTATGTTGCTAGTCACTCTTTTGATCCAAGGCAACATTTTCTTATGCATTCTTCGCACTTTTCCTGCGGTTATTTGGGCCCGCAACGCTGCGAACTGGCAAGTACTGGCAGGCCCTGATCATGTGTGGAATCGTAGCGGCTTCCGCCCGGCGTGATATCCGGGATATCCTGATCAACGGTCTGCGTACGCTAGAGTACCGGGGATACGATTCGGCCGGCATCGCCTTGCAGCAGGACGGCTACCTGGCCAGGCAACGCACGGCGGGCAAGGTCAGGGACCTCGAAGCCTTGTTATTGAACGACCCGGTCGATGGCCACTGCGGTATTTCGCATACACGCTGGGCGACCCACGGCAGACCTACCACGCTCAATGCCCATCCCCATGTTTCCGGTGACCAGCTTGCACTCGTGCATAACGGAATCATCGAAAACCACGAAGAACTGCGTATCGAACTGACCCAGGCTGGTTGCCAGTTCAGCTCCGATACCGATACCGAGGTCATGGTGCACCTGGTGGCCCATTTGATGGACACGGGCCTGGACCTGTTTGCAGCGGTGCGTATGGCGGTCAGCCGTCTGCGTGGTGCATACGCAATCGCGGTGGTGGCCGCGGCGGAGCCCGGTGTCGTGGTCGGCGCACGGGTGGGCAGTCCGCTGGTATTGGGGCTTGGCAATGGCGAGAACTTCCTGGCCTCTGATATATACCCGCTGCTGGATGAGACTAACCGTTTCGTGTTCCTGTCCGAGGGTGACGTGGTCCGGCTGGATGCCGACACGGTGCAGGTGGTGGATGCCAATGACCAGCCGGTGGAGCGGCCGGCCAAGCAGGTGGAAACCAAAACCGACGCGGTCCAGCGTGGCGACTACCCACATTACATGCTCAAGGAAATATTTGAGCAACCCCAGGCCGTGGCTGAAACGCTGGAAGGAAGGCTCAGCGCCACGACCGTGCTGCCGAACATCTTTGGTGTCGATGCCGAACCAGTGTTTCGCCAGGTACGGCAACTGCATATTGTCGCCTGCGGCACCAGCTACCATGCAGGATTGGTCGCCAAGTACCAGATCGAGCAACTGGCGGGCATTCCATGCCACGCGGAAATCGCGTCAGAATACCGTTACCGCCGACCGGTGGTGCCGGAAAACACGCTGTTTATAGCCATTACGCAATCCGGTGAAACAGCCGATACCCTGGCCGCGTTAAAGCACGCCAAGCAAGCAGGCTATATCGCAACGCTGGCAATCTGCAACGTGGCCGAGAGCTCAATCGTGCGTGAAGCGGACCTGGTGCTGATGACGCGAGCCGGCCCCGAGATTGGCGTGGCATCCACCAAGGCCTTTACCACGCAACTGGTGGCGCTTCAGCTGTTGATGCTGGAACTGGCACGCCTGAATGGTGTCGACCAGGCCGTATACGAGGAATACGTGTCGGATCTTCATCGCCTGCCGGAGTTACTCAACGATGCACTGAGCCTGGACGCTGAGTTCAAAGCACTGTCCGCGGCGTTCACCAACCGCAAACACGCCCTGTTTCTCGGCCGCGGCAGCCACTACCCGATCGCCATGGAAGGGGCGCTGAAATTGAAGGAGATCTCCTACATACACGCCGAGGCCTATGCGGCTGGTGAATTGAAACACGGACCCCTTGCGTTGGTGGACGCTGAAATGCCGGTGTTTGCCGTGGCGCCGAACAACGCCCTGCTGGAAAAACTGATCAGCAATATCGAAGAGGTCAGCGCCAGGGGCGGGGAGTTGTACGTCATTGCAGATAACAAGGTAATCTCCAGTTTCCATCAACGCCATGGCCGTATCATCGGCCTGGACACCGGCGGTCCATTGTTGGCGCCGGTGGTCATGACCATCCCCTTGCAGTTGTTGGCCTACCACGTGGCGGTGCAACGCGGAACCGACGTGGATCAGCCGCGAAACCTGGCCAAATCGGTCACGGTGGAGTAGCCAGAAGCCACCAGCTTGGGTAAGCTGTATTTCCGGTCGGGTGAACCGGTTTTCGAAAATCTTTAAAGGCTGTATTGAATGCGCAGAAAGCACCGGGCAAATGACGAGGCGGAAATCAACATCACGCCGATGTTGGATATCGTTTTCATTATGCTCATCTTTTTTATCGTGACCACTTCATTTATCAAGGAGAAAGGTCTCGAAGTGTCCCGGCCTTCAAACGCACCACCCAAGGAAGTCAAGAAGAGCAAGGGGCCGATCGTGGTCAAAATCGACGCGAATGGCAACATCACCATGAAGGGCCGCATGCTCGATTTCAAGGCCGTGGAAGCCAACCTGGAACGAGAAAAGGCTGAGAAACCCGATTCTCCCCTGATCATCGCCGCGCACCCGGATGCCGAAACCAATTCCCTGGTTACCGTGCTGGACGCGGCTAAGGCGGTCGGTATCGGCAGTGTCAGCGTGGCCACCACGCGGCAGTAATCACTTATTTACAGGCAACATCCCGGCTGTAAGT
>JAPHTE010000334.1 GCA_026196445.1 Lysobacterales bacterium | reverse complement strand
GCGGGTAATCTCACCACACAGCAACAGGCGGTCGTTGTCTGCGAGCACACCGAGGTAAGCCTGGAAGCGTGCATCCACTTCTCCGCCCAGCGCCTCGATGATGATGTCCACCGCCTTGCCAGCCGTCGCATGCGGGCTTTTCAGCCAGGCGATCATCGCCTTGTCGGCAGTGACCTGTGTAACCGCGCCCAGCATGTCCTCCCAGCCAGCGAGCTTGTTATCGCCCAAGGCCAGTTCAAACGCCGCCTTTGCATAAGGCCTTGCCATTGTCGTCAGGCTGCTCATGTTCAGATCTCGGCGATCAGCTTGTCGAGCAGTTCGCGGTGTGTGTCTTCGTCAATTTCCTTTTCAAGAATTTGACGGGCACCCAAAACCGCCAGGCTGGCGACCGTACCACGCAGTTCTTCGCGCGCCTGGTTGGTGGATTGAACAATCTCCGCTTCCCCGGCCGCGACCTGCCGCTGGCGTTCACCCATGGCGTCTTCCTTGGCCTGGTCGAGAATCTGGCTGTGACGCTGGTTGGCTTGCTCGACGATTTCGTGCGCCTTGTCCCGCGCTGTTTTGATCTGTTCTTCGACTTCCTGGTTGGCTTCTTCCAGTGCTTTTTCTGCGCGATCAGATGCAGCCAGTCCGTCAGCAATCCTGGTACGCCGTTCATCCATGGCCTTCAATACCGGCGGCCAGATGAACTTCATACAAAACCAGACGAACACCATCATGGCGATCGACTGCAGGATCAGGGTGGCATTCATGTTCATGCCGTTACCTCGTCGTTTTGTGTCCGGTTAAAAACGCCAAAAAACTCTGTTGGCGACAACTTATCCGCCTACAGCATTTTGTAACTGGCCGATGAACGGGTTTGCGAAAGTGAAGAACAACGCAATACCGACACCGATCATGGCGACCGCGTCCAGCAGGCCAATGGCCAGGAAGAACTTACCCTGCAGCATCGGCGCCAGTTCCGGCTGACGTGCAGAACCTTCCAGCAGGCGACCGCCCAGGATACCAACACCAATACCAACACCCAGCGCGCCCAAACCGATCAGCAAGGCGACGGAGATAGCGGTCATACCAATAACAGTTTCCATTACATAACTCCCGTTTCAGAGATAGCTCGTCAAAAAATAAAAATAATCGTATTTATTACTCAAATCCCGTTCATGATGCTCGTCTAGTGGTGCTCGGTGGCCATGCTCAAGTAGACGATGGTCAACATCATGAAAATAAAAGCTTGCAGCGTGATCACCAGGATGTGGAACACGGCCCACCCGAAGTGCATCAACTGCCCACCCAGGAAGGCGAGACCGCCCACCAGCAACAATTCTGCAAAAACGAACCACAGGGTCTTCTTGTTATCGAGTTTCCCTTTCAGGTTCAGCCACAGGGTGGCAAAAACGGCCAGCATCGCCATGGCCCAGAACCACCATGGTATGTGTTCGCCAAAGATCGAACTGAGACCCGCGCCCACGATGCCGGAGCCCGCGGTGAATACCAACGCGATCAGGATAAAGATCAATTCGCCCGCGTACATGTTGCCGAACAGTCGCAGACCGAGTGAAACCGGCTTCGCCAGTAACGATACCGTTTCGAGGATCAGGTTGAACGCCATAACCAGCGGCCAGACCACTTTCGGCATACCCAGTTGTTGCGGGTTCAACGGGTTCATCACCAGTTCACCGAGAAAACCTTTCACACCCTTGTAGCGGATGCTGTAAACCAGGATCAGCACGAACACGGTAATCGCCATACCCATGGTCGCGTTGACGTCGGTGGTCGGTACTACTTTCTGGTAGGCGACACCGGCACTGCTGGCCACGAACGGCAGCCAGTCGACCGGGATCAGGTCCATCAGGTTCATGAAAAAGATCCACACGAACAACGTCAGCGCCAGCGGCGCGATCAGCCTGCTGGTGCCATGGAAGGAGTCCTTGACGCTATTGTCGACGAACTCGATGATCGATTCGATAATGGCCTGGAAGCGCGAGGGCACACCCGAGTTGGCTTTCTTGGCAATATTGCGGAACATGAAATAAAAAATGACACCAAGAACCAGCGACCAAACGAGTGTGTCTACGTGGAACGCCCAGAATCCCATCGCTGCTGCTTCCTGCGCACCATGCGCGATGCCCCAGCTTCCGTCCGGGTGTTGCCCAAAGGTCAGGTTTTGCAAATGGTGCTGTATGTATTCACCCGATGTGGGTGCTTCATGTCCGCTCGCCATCAATTACAGTCCGTTCTTTACTGTTGCCTTCCTTTCCGGGAAGGTGTGTCCAAACCAGCTGGAATCAAGCCCCCGATCCCATCCCCAGCCAACCGCTGAAGATTGTCACCAGCATGCCGATGAAAAACCACAATGCTGCCAGTGGCTTGATCCACACAAATACCGCCATGCACATAGCGGCCGTCAATATAATCTTGCCTATTTCAGCCAATACCGCGGTGCGTAGAAAAGCGGCGCTGTCCAGCCCGAATTTTGGCGTTACGAGCAACGCAAAAAAAAGGGCGGGAATGAACGCCGCCAGGCTTCCAAACATCGATGAATAAGCTGCTACCGGCCCAACCAGCAACAAAATACCAGCCAGTGCCAGGGACATTGTTGACTGAACCTTCAAACTCCGACTTATCAATCGGCTATCAGGAGCCGTCATCCGTCCAACCTCATATTTTTGGGCGACATACTCCTGCTAACCGCCACCAGCCGACCATTCTAACATTCGGTAGTTTTATGGAGCAATGCAGGAACGTGATTTTTTTAAAGTTTTCCAGAATTCCCCGTCTAATCGACCCTGATTTCAGTTGTCAACGCGATTTCCGACTTGAGCGAAGCGGTGACCAGGCAGATTTTCTCCGCCTTCTCCAACAACCGCTCGGCCATCTGCACTTTGACGCCTTCCGGGACATCCAGCACCGCATGGATGTTGAAGCCGGTGAAGTAGGTGGCCCGTTCCGGGCGGTCAAGGATACCGTCAACGTTAACCTGCAACGATGTCCACTCGAACTTGGAAGCCCGCGCGATGGCGCGGAAACTCAATATGAAACAGTTGGCGACAGCGCCGGTAAGCATGGTTTCCGGCGACCAGATACCCTCCGGCCCGCCAAACTGTGGTGGTCCCTGTGTATCCAGGTCCGGTAAACCTTCGCCGCTGACAACGACATTGCCTTCGGTCCCGCCAGACGCGTTGACGAGGTAATGATGGGGGAAACCCTGCATTTTCTGACTCCTTGGAAATGGAAACTGACGTTATGATAGCCGAATGGTGTTGAATGCAAACTGACCCGGGTCAAGCTTGGGTAAAACCCGAAAATCAACACGAGACTCTAGTCGATTTTGAGACCCATCTGCTCAAGGATACCTTCGAGTTCATCAGCCGAGTTATAGCTGATGACTACCTTCCCTTTGCCCCTGGCGTTATGGGTGAACTGTACCTTGGCACACAACTTTTCCGCCAGAGCATCCTGCAGGCGCCTGACGTCGGGGTCGAGCACGCCATGTTGCTTTTGCGGCGGATTCTTCATCCGCCTGACCAGGTTTTCGGTTTCACGCACGGACAAATCCCGGATGACTACTTCGCGTGCTGCTTTGGCTTGCAACGGCGGATCCAGTGATAACAGGGCGCGTGCATGGCCCATTTCAAGGTGCCGGGCATCCACCAGCTCGCGCACTTCTTCGGACAATTCCAGCAAACGCAACAGGTTGGATACCGCAGACCGCGATCGACCGACGGCGTCACCTGCTTCCTGGTGTGTCATCTGGAACTCTTCCACCAGGCGTTTGAGCGCGGTGGCTTCTTCGATCGGGTTCAGATTCTCACGCTGGATGTTCTCTACCAGCGCCATGGCGATCGCGATCTCATCGGGCACATCGCGGATTATCGCGGGGATGTTTTCAATACCGGCGAGTTGCGCCGCACGCCAGCGGCGTTCACCGGCGATCAACTGGTATCCATCATCACCCTTCGCTCGCACCACCACTGGCTGGATGACGCCCTGGTGACGGATGGATTCCGCCAGTTCTTCGAGCCTGTCAGTGTCAAAAACAGAACGTGGCTGGTAGGGCCCCGGCGTGATCAGGTCCAACGGCAGGTCGCGCAGTGTATCCTGCCCGGTTGACCCGGAACGGCTGTTTTCAACCGCGTGCTGCAGGGTTGATTGGCTGAGCATCGAACTCAGGTTGCGGCCAAGGGGGCTCTTTTTTGCTGACATTTAAATCATCATCCAAAACGGGTGAAACATATTATCAAGCTTAGCCGTGTGTTTGTCAGTAATCGCGGCGGGTGCTGCGAGTCTTCTGATTCAAACATGGCGGGGTGTCAACCGGCGTAAACACCGTCGGAATGAATGGCGGCCCCTGCGGGAACGGCGCCTCGCTCCAATCAGGGTATTACTAAATTTGCCCAATCTGTCTTTGCCGGTGCCGGCGCAATAACTCGCCCGCCAGGCCGAGATAGGCCAGCGCACCTTTTGACGCCGGCGCATACCGCAACACCGGCAGGCCATAACTGGGCGCCTCGGCTACCGTGACATTACGCGGGATCAGCGTGTGGTAAACCTTGTCGCCAAAATGTTCCATCAATTGCTC
>JAPHTE010000388.1 GCA_026196445.1 Lysobacterales bacterium | reverse complement strand
TATTTCCGCTTTGTTGCAGATGAAGTGCGTGAACACCTGGCATACCTGGGTTTTGAAAAACTGGAAGACATCATCGGGCGCAGCGACCTGTTGGAGAAAATCGAACCCCTGACCGCCAAGCAACGCTGTATCGACCTGGACCCGATCCTGTCCAGCGCCGGTGCTGCCGGTTTAAAGGGTGGTGGTTATCACGGTCGGCGAAACCACCCGTTTGATCGTGGTGAGCTCAATGCCAGGATTGTCGAAAGCGTAACCGAAGCACTGGAAAAACGTGAAAGTGCTGAACGGCAATTTGACATCCATAACTTCGACCGTTCCGTCGGCGCAGGCCTGGCCGGGGAGATCGCGCGGCGCTACGGCCGGGACGGCCTGGGTGGCGCAGAGTACAGGCTCACTTTTACCGGCACTGCTGGGCAGAGTTTTGGTGTCTGGGCCAGCGAGGGGATGATCCTGGCGTTGCACGGCGATGCCAACGATTATGTCGGTAAGGGCATGAGCGGTGGCAGTATCGCCGTCATGCCCCATCCTCAATCGGATATCGTCGCCAAGCGCAGTTCGATCGTCGGTAATACCTGCCTGTACGGCGCCACCGGTGGTGAATTTTATGCCGCGGGCCTGGCGGGTGAACGCTTCGCTGTGCGAAACTCCGGCGCCACTGCTGTCGTCGAGGGTGTTGGGTACCACGGCTGTGAGTACATGACCGGTGGTACGGTCGTGGTGCTGGGACGCACCGGCAGCAATTTCGCAGCCGGTATGACAGGTGGCCGGGCCTACGTGCTGGATATACACGAAAACTTCGAACCGCGCTGTAACCCGCAGCAAGTTACCGTCAGTAAACTGGACAGCGATCCGCAAAACGAGGGTTGCGCCAGGCTGAGATCCCTGATCGAAGCGCACGTGCGCCATACCGGAAGTGTCTGGGGGCGGCGTATCCTGGATAATTTTGACCACTTCGCGCTCAAGTTCCGGGTGGTGGAGCCGAAACATGATCACCCTGGAAAAGCAACATTGCCACTGAAGGTGGTGGTATGAGCAAGTTGAATATCCGTAAAAAGTTCGAATTCATCGATCGCAGCCGCCTGGAGCCACACAAGCGTTCCGTCAAATTGCGCCGCAATGAATTCCGGGAGATTTACGACCCCTTCCAGCAATTGCACGGCGAAGCCCAGTCCGAGCGTTGCATCACTTGTGGCAACCCCTATTGCCAGTGGAAATGTCCCGTTCACAACTACATTCCCGACTGGTTAAAACTGGCCGCGGAAGGCCGCATCATCGAGGCCTGTGAACTGGCGCACCAGACCAACAGCCTGCCCGAAATATGTGGCCGAATCTGTCCACAGGACCGTTTGTGCGAAGGCGCCTGCACACTGAACAACGAATACGGTGCTGTCACCATCGGCGCCGTTGAGCGCTATATAACCGATACCGCCTTCGAAATGGGTTGGCGCCCCGACCTGTCCGGCGTCCAACAAAGCGGCCAGCGGGTGGGTATCATCGGGGCCGGACCGGCCGGGCTGGCCTGCGCTGACGTACTGGCGCGCAACGGCATTGAGGCCACCGTTTACGATCGACATCCAGAAATTGGTGGCCTGCTGACTTTCGGTATTCCGCAATTCAAGCTCGAGCACAAGGTGATCAAGAACCGGCGACGGATCATGGAGGAAATGGGTATCCGTTTCGTACTGGATACCCATGTTGGCCGCGATATTTCCTTTGAAGAAATACTGGAAAAGCATGACGCGGTGTTCCTCGGTCTTGGCGCTTACACACCTTTGGAAGGTGGCATGCCCGGTGAGGACGCACCTGGCGTTTTCCGCGCGCTGGATTACCTGGTTGGCAATACCAAGTCACTGCTCGGTATGCCTGCCGGTGAGCATGAATTCATTGATCTCAGGCACCGCCGCGTGGTGGTGCTGGGTGGCGGTGACACGGCCATGGATTGTGTCAGGACGGCTATACGCCAGGGCGCCAGCGAAGTGCATTGCCTGTACCGTCGTGACCGTGACAACATGCCCGGTTCACAACGTGAAGTGGACAATGCCCTGGAAGAAGGGGTGCAATTTCATTTCAACGTACAGGCCCAGGAAATCGTCGTGCACGATGGCTGGGTAAACACTGTCAGGCTGGTGGAGACCCGGCTTGGTGAGGCGGATGAAAATGGCCGCCGCCGCCCGGAGGTCATTGCAGGCAGTGAGTTTGGTATTGAGGCCGACGCGGTAATCGTGGCGTATGGATTCAGAGCTTCGCCACAACCCTGGTTTGAAGCGTTTACTATAAAGACCGATCAACGGGGGTTGGTACAGGCTTCTGAGAACGGGGATTTGGCGTTCCAGACCAGTAACCCAAAAGTTTTTGCTGCCGGTGACATGGTGCGTGGCGCGGACCTGGTCGTGACCGCGGTGGCTGATGGGCGTAAAGCGGCGCTCGGAATCCTGCAGCACCTCGGTATCCATGATGGTGAGCAATAGGGTGAATCTGCATAAAGAATTTGGCAGTATGGTTGTTTGGCACCAACAAGGGGTTCCCCGATAATATGGAAACCAGCAAGCTTGACCAGTTGAAAATCGAGCGTGAACCGGAAGTGGAACCACAACCGCGGCGCTGGCCATGGTTGTTATTGGTAGTGATTGTACTGGCCCCCGTTGTTTACTGGATTTTCCTGAAGCCGGAACCCGCATTGGAAGTGCGGACCATCACGGCCCGTGAAATTTCAAACCGGGTGGCTAATACCGTGCTCAACGCTTCCGGTTACGTCACCGCCAGGCGCCAGGCGACCGTGTCCTCGAAGTTCACCGGCAAGGTCATGGAGGTGTTGATCGAAGAGGGTATGCTGGTTGAAAAAGACCAGGTGCTGGCGCGGCTCGATGATTCGAATATCGAAACCAGCTTTGCCCTGGCCGAGGCGCAACTGAAATCTGCCAAGACCTCACTCAAGGAAACCCGGGCGCTGTTGACCGAGGCACGCGCGGTGTTTGATCGTACGGAAAACCTGCTTGGGCGAGGCCTGGCGAGCGAGGCTGAAATGGACAGCGCGCGCGCAGGCCTGGAATCACTCGCAGCACAGTTGGAGCGCAAGCAGGCAGACGTGCAGGTGGCTGAAAAACAACTGGACGTTTATCGGCAACAGGTGGAAGACACCGTCATACGCGCCCCGTTTGACGGCGTGGTTGTAGCGAAGAATGCCCAGCCGGGCGAAATGATTTCACCGATCTCGGCCGGCGGCGGCTTTACCCGCACCGGCATCGGGACCATTGTCGACATGACATCGCTTGAAATCGAGATCGATGTCAACGAGGCTTATATCAACCGGGTCAAAGCGGGCCAGAAAATCGTTGCCACCCTGGACGCGTACCCGGACTGGCAAATTCCTTGTCACGTGATCGCCATCATCCCGACCGCTGACCGGCAAAGGGCCACCGTGGAGGTGCGGGTTGGTTTTGATGAACTGGATGCACGCATCCTGCCGGACATGGGTGTCAAGGTCGCTTTTCAGCAGCAAGCCGGGGACGATGCAGTGACTGGCCGGGCGGGTATCCTGGTTCCGCCATCGGCCATCCATGACAATGGCGACAGGCAGTACGTGTGGTTGGTGGTGGATGGCGTGGCCGAACGGCGCGCGGTCGCCACGGCTGGCGAACGCGGTAAGGATATACTGGTGACTTCGGGTCTTGCACCGGGAGACAGGGTTATTAACAACGCACCCCGGAGTCTTGAAAACGGTATGCAGGTGAAGGAAGTAGAGGGATGACAGACAACAGCGACAACATCCTCGTCAGAGCGCAGGGCGTCGACAAGGTTTTCAAACGCGGATCGGAAGAAATTCACGTGCTCGGTGGTCTCGACCTGGAAATCCCGCGCGGTGAATTCCTGGCGCTGATGGGGCCGTCGGGTTCGGGTAAATCCACGCTTTTGAACCTGGTTGGTGGTCTCGACCGGCCCAGCGAAGGCGTAGTGGAAGTTGGCGGCAAACGTATCGACAAGCTTTCAGAACGCAAACTGGCAGCCTGGCGCGCCCGTCACGTTGGGTTGGTATTCCAATTCTATAACCTGATGCCGGTGCTCTCAGCGTTAAAAAATGTGGAATTACCCTTGTTGCTGACCCGTTTGTCCAAGGCTGAACGAAAAAAACGCGCCAATGTTGCCCTGGATATCGTCGGATTGGCACACCGGGCCGGTCACTACCCGAGACAGCTATCGGGTGGCGAACAACAACGCACCGGTATCGCACGGGCCATTGTCACGGATCCGACACTGTTGCTGTGCGACGAGCCCACCGGTGACCTCGACCGTAAATCAGGTGACGAGATTCTCGACCTGTTACAGGCTCTGAACCAGGAACAGGGCAAGACCATCATCATGGTGACCCACGATATCCACGCTGCAGAGCGGGCGACTCGCACCCTGTATTTGAACAAGGGCCGGCTCAGCACGGAACCGGTGGACTGATGGGTTCGTTTAACAAACAGTGTGAAAGTTGAGCGATGAAATACTTGTACCTCATCTTCTCGAGCCTGAAGCGCAAAAAGCTGCGTACCGGTTTGACCATACTTTCGATTGTCGTGGCGTTTCTTTTGTTTGGCTACCTGAGTGCGATACGCCAGGCTTTTGCAGCCGGTGTCGAAGTCGCTGGTGCCGACCGCCTTATCGTGCGGCACAAGGTATCGATCATCCAGTTGCTGCCGCAAAGCTACGAGTCGAGGATCGAGCAGGTAGAAGGCGTGGACAATGCCGCCCACTCCACCTGGTTTGGCGGTATCTACCAGGAACCACGCAATTTTTTTGCACAAATGCCGGTCGTGCCGGAGGAGCTGTTCGACATGTACCCGGAGTACGTCCTCAGTGATGAACAAAAAAAGGCCTGGCTGGCCACACGCAGCGGCGCGATAGCAGGCCGGGGCCTGGCAGAACGGTTTGGCTGGAAACTGGGTGACCGGATTCCAATCAACGCCACCATCTGGAGCAAAAAAGACGGTGGGCGGACCTGGGAGTTCGACCTGGTGGGTATTTACGACGGTGCTGAAAAAGGCACCGACACCAGCCAGTTCTTCTTCCGTTATGATTTTTTTGATGAAACCCGGGCCTTCGGTGAAGGGCTGGTCGGCTGGTATACCGTGCGTGTTTCGGATCCCGATGCGGCCGCGGAAGTGGCGGCGGCGATCGACGCAGAGTTCGCCAACTCACCAAGTGAAACCAAGTCGGAACCGGAAGGCGCCTTTATCCAGGGTTTTGCCAACCAGATTGGCAATATCGGTTTTATCATCATGTCGATCATGTCGGCGGTATTTTTTACTATCCTGCTGGTGGCTGGCAATACAATGGCCTACACGGTCCGGGAGCGCACCGGGGAACTGGCGGTATTGAAAGCCATTGGCTTCACCGACCGTGGCGTGCTGTCGCTGGTGCTGGGTGAATCCCTGGCCCTCACCCTGGTCGGTGGCGCAATCGGTCTCGGTTTGTCGTGGCTGCTGGTATCCATGGGTGATCCCACCCAGGGCTCGCTGCCGGTTTTTTATATCCCCACGAGGGATATTTTCCTGGGCCTGCTGTTGATCGCAGCCACCGCGTTTGTGGCGGGAATCATCCCGGCATTGCAGGCGCAGAAATTGCAGATCGCGGACGCCTTGAGGAGATGAGGGATGTTTAACTGGTTCTCCCAGGTCATATCAGTCATCGGTTTCAGTATACGATCGATACCGCAACGCAAGGGTTCATCCATAGCCGCGCTGCTCGGTATCGCCGGCGTGGTCGCCGTGATGGTCGGTGTCCTGTCCATCGCACAGGGCATCGCCAGGACCATGGAAAGCTCCGCCGGGGGTGACAACGCGGTCGTGTTACGCAGCGGTTCGGATACGGAGATGATGAGCGGGCTCGGTGGCGATGAGGCTCGTATCATTGGCGAGGCGCCTGGCATTGCACGGGATGATTCCGGTACGCTGGCCTCACCCGAGTTATTCGTTATCATCAACCTGCCGATGCGCACTACGGGTACTGACGCCAACGTACCGTTGCGCGGTGTACTCAGCCAGGCTCCAAAGATTCGTAATGATTTCAAAATTGTCGACGGGCGCATGTTCGAATGGGGGCTGAACGAGGTGATTGTCGGGTCCGGCGCGACCGAACAATTTACTGGCCTGGAAATAGGTTCCAGCATCGAAGTCGGCCAGGAACAATGGCCGGTCGTCGGTATTTTCGAAGCAGGTGGTGGCGTGGCCGAGTCGGAAATATGGGTTGACGCTTCGGTACTGCAGTCTGCCTACCGGCGTGGCAACTCCTACCAGTCGGTGTACGCAAAGCTGACTGCACCCGCTGCCTTTGATGAATTCAGGGACAACTTGACCAGCGATCCCAGGTTGAACGTCAAGGCGATGCGTGAGACTGACTACTACGCCGCACAATCCGAGATGGTTTACAACCTGATAACCGGCCTGGGTACACTGATAGCGGTGATCATGGGTCTGGGCGCCATTTTTGGTGCACTGAATACCATGTATACGGCGGTGTCTGCCCGGACCCGGGAAATTGCCACGCTGCGGGCGCTGGGCTTCCATTCCGGGCCGGTCATTATCTCGGTGCTGAGCGAATCCCTGTTGCTGGCGTGCATGGGTGGTTTGATCGGCGCTGCGCTGGCCTGGCTGGCGTTTGATGGTTTCCGCACCGCGACCTTGAACTGGTCCAGTTTCAGCGCGATCACCTTTTCCTTTGATGTCAATTTCAGCCTGTTGCTACAGGGAATCGTCTTTGCCCTCGTCATTGGTCTCGTCGGCGGCCTGTTCCCTGCCGTTCGAGCCGCGCGGCAACCGGTTGCCCACGCCCTGCGTGAACTCTGAATATATATCTTTCTGTAAAATTTGAAATTTCTCCTATACTGGTAATGCCAACCATTCGCATTAACTATGCGTGGTGGTTTTTAACCACAGGGAGAACTCTAATATGCAATTGAAGAAAATATTTTTACTGTTCGTTTTAATGGTGCTGGTGGCCGGTATGTCAACGGCCATCGCAGAAGAGGAAAAGAATGACGGCTTGGCGCAAGTCGTACTGATTACCGCCAAGGACGGGCAGGAAAAAGCGCTGGAAGAAGCGATCACCAATTATCACCACTACATGGCGGATAAGGAAGGCGCCTGGCGGTACCACTGGTTTTCCATTATCACCGGGCCCAATGCGGGTAAGTACATCGCCCGTTCAGGTGATCACAACTGGGCTGATTTTGACGCTGATCATGATTGGGGCGAGGAAGCGGGTAATAAATTTGAGGCAGAAGTTGCACCCCATATTGCCAATATGATTCCGTGGATCACGAAAACCGATGATGAGGTGGGTATCTGGCCCGAAAGCATGGAAGGTTACCAGTACTTCTCGGTGACCGATTGGCACGTCCATCCGGGGATGGGGCGGGAGTTCAACGAGGGTTTGAAAAAAATCGACGCGATCCTCAAGGACAGCGAGTTTCCGGGTTTTTATCTTTTTGCCGACCCGGTATCGGGTGGTATGGGTAACACGACAACCATTGTCAATCCACGCAAGAATTTTGCCGATATGGCACCCAAGGAACCCTCCTTCATGGATATCATGAAAAAGGCCATGGGTGAAGAGGAAGCACAGGCGTTCATGGCGGGGTGGGGTAAAACCTTCAAGTCCGGTCAAAACCAGTTACTGAAGTATCGTCCGAAATT
>JAPHTE010000284.1 GCA_026196445.1 Lysobacterales bacterium | reverse complement strand
GGACTGGAAAAACGTACTGGTGGTGCGCCCGCATCCAGGACACGCCGTTACCATCGGTGTAAATGCCCTCAAACCCATGCTCTGCAGCAATTCCTGGGCCACGACGACCTCGTCTGTCCTCGCCTGGCCCGGTTCGGGCGTCAGCGAGATACGGATCGTTTCGCCGATCCCTTCCTGTAGCAACACGGCCATGCCGGCCGTCGAGGCGACGATACCCTTGCTGCCCATTCCGGCCTCTGTCAGGCCCAGGTGCAGCGGATAATCACAACGCGCAGCCAGGTCGCGGTAAACCAGGATCAGGTCCTGCACGGCGCTGACCTTGGTCGACAGGATAATTTTGTCGTGTGCCAGGCCCAGTTGCTCAGCCTGCTCGGCACTGTCGATGGCGGAGCGCACAAGCGCATCGCGCATGACGACCTCGGCCGCTTGCGGTGTAGCGGATTTTGCATTGGCGTCCATCATGTCCGCCAGCAGACGCTGGTCCAGGCTGCCCCAGTTGACGCCGATACGCACCGGCTTGTCGTGCTCGATCGCGAGACCGACAATGGTGGCGAACTGGTCGTCGCGTTTTTTACCAAAACCGACATTACCCGGGTTGATGCGGTACTTGGCCAGCAGTTGCGCACATTCAGGGTATTTCTGCAGCAACGTGTGGCCGTTGTAATGGAAGTCACCCACCACCGGCACTTCGCAGGACATCATTGCGAGCCGTTCCAGGATGCCGGGCACTGCCGCCGCCGCTTTTTCGGTATTGACCGTGATACGTACCAGTTCCGAACCCGCACGCGCCAGTTCGGCCACCTGGGTTGCCGTGGAACGAATATCCTCGGTATCGGTGTTGGTCATGGATTGCACCACGACCGGATGGCTGGTCCCGATCAGCACGCCACCGACATTGACCGTGGGGGTCACGCGTTTTGCGTGTTGGCCTGCTGCTTTGCTCATAAACGTTTCACCCGGCAAAGCTGTCTTCATCCGGTTGCGATGCGTTGTCTTCCTGGCGCATGATCGGCCATGCGGCATGCATGTATACCCACATGGACCAGAGGGTCAGGGCAGCGGCCAGGTACAGCAGCATTTCACCGACCAGTAATACGGGCAAACCAAACAGGTCCTCCTGGAACAACAGACAGGAGATCGCTGTCATCTGGAAGATGGTTTTCAGTTTACCGAGCAAGCCAACCTTGACCGTACCCCGCTCGCCGAGCTCAGACATCCATTCCCGTAGTGCCGAGATGGTAATTTCACGACCGATGATAATGGCGGCAGACAAGGCAAATATTATGGTTGGCGCAAAAATCGGTGGCGGCGCGTGCACCATGATCACCAGGGCAGTCGCCACCATCAACTTGTCGGCCACCGGGTCCAGGAAAGCGCCCATCTCTGACATCTGCTTCATGCGCCGCGCCAGGTAGCCGTCGAGCCAGTCGGTAATGGCGGCAAGGATAAATACCACTGCCGCCACCAGGCTCGACCACGTGTATGGCAGGTAGAAAAACAATACCAGCACCGGAATCAACGCAATCCGCAACAAGGTAAGGATCATGGGAAAGGTCATTGGCATCGTCGAGTCCCCGTACAGGTTATCCAAGCATTATCGCAAACAGTGCAACATGTTTGCAGTGAAATTTTCGGCATGATTGCTTCTAACATTTCGAAATTTCATTCGCACTGTTGGAGGGACCGGCTCTGCCGGTCGCGATTCTTTAATTCAAACAGGCATCAAAAATTCAATCGCGGGCAGCAAAGCTGCTCCCTCCCACACGAATGTTTAGTGCAGAGCCTTGAATATACGTTTGGCCAGCTGCCGGCTGATCCCGGGAATGCCCATCAACTCCTCAACGCCAGCCTTGCGCACGCCCTGCAAGCCGCCAAAATGCGTCAACAGCGCCCGGCGCCTGCGTGCACCGACACCGGGGATATCTTCCAGCACCGACTGTACCGTGGCTTTTTGCCGGCGTCCCCGATGACCGGTAATGGCAAAGCGATGCGCCTCGTCCCTGATCTGCTGGACCAGGTGCGATGCTGATGATTCCGGGCCTGGTTGCAGGCTGTATGGCGCCACCGGCAGCACCCATTCTTCATAACCCGCCCGCCTCGAAGAGCCCTTGGCGACGCCCATCAATGGAATGTCGGTCAAGCCACAGTCCGCCAACACCTCCAGGGCCACTCCAAGCTGGCCCTTGCCACCATCGACCATGATCAGGTCGGGCATGTGTCCCTCTTCTTTTTGCAGACGGCGGTAACGGCGTCCTAACACTTCCCGCATCGCCGCGTAATCATCACCCGGCGCAAAACCCTTCAGGTTGTAGCGGCGATAGTTTGATTTAACCGGTCCGTCCGGGCCAAAAACCACGCACGAGGCAACGGTCTTGTGGCCGGAAGTGTGCGAGATATCGAAACACTCGATCGTTTGCGGCACATCTTCCAACAACAGCAAGCCGGCCAGGGCCTCGAACTGCTGACTGATTCTTGACGCTTCACTGCTGCGCATGTGCAGTGCGTTCAAGGCGTTCCTGCCAGCCATTTCCAGCCACTCGCGGCGATGACCGCGCGGATGCGGCTGGATACGCACGCGGCGTCCGCAACGCTCGCTGAACGCGTCAGCCAACAAGGCCCGTTGTGGCACGTCGTGTGAAATGATCATTTCCGGCGGTGGTTGCCGCTCGCGGTAATACTGGCCCAGGAAGGCCTGCAATATCTCGTCCCCGGTATGCCCTTCCGACTGTGCCGGGAAATAATTGCGCTGGCCGAGGCTGTGGCCGCCGCGGATGGATATCACCTCGATGGCACAACTGCGTTGTAAGCTGGCCAGGGCGATGATGTCCAGGTCGCCGTTACCCGAGGAAACGAACTGGCGCGCCTGCATCTGCTTCAGGTGGTTGATCTGGTCGCGGTATTGCGCAGCCTGTTCGTAGTGCTGTGTTGCGGCGGCCTGCTCCATGCGTGCGATCAGGCGGGTGATGACTTTCTGGCTGTGTCCGCGCAGGAACAATAACGCATCCTTGACCTGCACCCCGTAGTCCTCGCTGCTGACCAGGCCCACGCAGGGCGCAGTGCAACGCTTGATCTGGTATTGCAGGCATGGCCGCGTGCGGTGGCTGAAATAACTGTCGTCACAGTTGCGTAACAGGAATAGTTTCTGTATCAGGTTAATGCTCTCGCGCACCGAGGTGGCCGAGGGATAGGGCCCGAGGTACTGCCTGTGCCGGTCGCGCGCACCGCGGTGAAAGGCGATACGGGGAAATTCGTGATCTGTGCCCAACATCACCCACGGATAACTCTTGTCATCCTTGAGTAGCACGTTGTAGCGGGGTTTGAGTGATTTGATCCACTCGTTTTCGAGCAGCAGCGCTTCGGCTTCGCTGCGGGCCAGGCTGATTTCGATGGACCGGACCTGCGCCACCATGCGCATGATTCGCTCGATCTTGGGCCGTGCGTCAAAGTAACTGGCGACGCGCTTGCGCAGGTTGGCCGCCTTGCCTACATACAAGGCAATACCGTCGGCATCACGCATCTGGTAAACACCGGGTCCGGTTGGCAGGCGGCGTGCAAACTTCCTGCCGTCAAAATCCGCCTTTCTTTTCTCCCGGCCTTTTTCGCTCACCCGTCCAGGCTTCCTTCGACCTCTTCCAGCAAGCCGCGTGTGGCCGCGTCCAGTAACTCGCACATATAGTTGAAACCCGTCATCCCGCCGTAGTAAGGGTCAGGTACCTCGTCAGGATGGGGATCCGGATGGTAATCCATCATCGATACCAGCCGGGCTTTTGAATTTGCGGGTTGCCTGGCTTTCAGGTCAGCCAGGTTGTCGTGATCCATGGCCACAATCAGGTCAAAACGTTCAAAATCTTCCACGCTGACCTTGCGCGCCCGTAAACCGGAAATATCAACACCAAAACCCTGGGCCGTCTCTACTGCCCGGCTGTCCGGCGGCTGCCCAACGTGGTAACCGTGGGTGCCGGCGGAATCAACCGAGACCCGGTCCGCATACGGCGAGTCGCTTAAGGCGCGGGCAAAAAACCCCTCTGCCGATGGTGAACGACAAATGTTACCCATGCATATAAATAGTATATTTATCATTATTTTATAAACTTTTTATAATGTTATTGTTTAATAAGCTCCCGGACACGTTCGAGGTCATTCTCGGTATCCACGCCCGGCGGAATAAACTCACAGGCCCTGGCCATGATGATCCGGCCACCGTTTTCCAACACCCGCAATTGCTCAAGCCGTTCCGCAGTCTCCAATGGCGTGGGCGAATAACGGGTAAAACGGCGCAATGCCTGCAGGCGGTAAGCATAAAGACCCAGGTGTCGTTTCCAGCACACACCAGCTGCCAGGGCCGCTTCAACCGTGTCGTGGCTACGTGCGTAGGGAACGGGACAGCGGCTGAAATACAGCGCGCGATCCTCTTGGTCAGTGACCACCTTCACTACGTTCGGGTTGTTCACCTCATCAACGTCGCTGATTGGCCAGTAAAGGCTGGCGACATCGCACTCCGGACGCTGCAACAGCAAGCCTGCTACCTGGTCGAGACAGGCCGGCGGCATCAGCGGCTCATCGCCCTGCAGGTTGATGACCAGTTGATCATCAGACCAGCCCAACGCCCCGGCGCATTCTGCAATCCGGTCACTGCCGCTGTTGTGGTCGGCACGTGTCAGCACTGCCTGCGCGCCAAAACCGGTGGCCGCTTTGACGATGCGATCATCGTCTGTGGCAATTACAACGGTGGCTGCCGATGAGCGCCTGGCTTGGTTCCAGACCCGTTGGAGCATGCTTTGACCACCCAGGTCCAGCAATACCTTGCCCGGCAGACGTTCCGACGCGTAACGCGCCGGGATGACGATGTGGTAGTCGGTCGCTGTCATGTTTCATTTCCCGTCAATGCAGCTAAACGCGCGGTAAAGGACTTCTCGAAGGCCTCCGGCAAACGCGCTTCAACCGGGATGTACCAGGCGTTTTCAAGATCAAATGAACGGCATTTAACCGCGTCCTTCTCGGTCATGATAATTGCCGCGCCGGGTTTGATCGAAGTGAAATCACCTTTTGTGAAGGCGTGATGATCTGGAAAGACCTGCATCTCGGCGGCAAAGCCCTGGCTTTCCAGCAACCTTTGAAAACGCCCCGGATTGCCGATTCCTGCCACCGCATGGACAGTGACGGTTTTGCACATGCTGGCGAATTCCTCCACCGGGTACATCTTCTCTTCATCCAGGGAGTGCACCACGTACACATCCATCTGCATGGTATTGAACTCCACGCCGTCCGTGGCGCCGGGCCAGTCACCATTGGCAAAAACATAATCGACGGTCGCCAGGCGCGCCACGGGTTCACGAAGTGGTCCGGCGGGAATCAGGTGACCATTTCCAAAGCCACGCTCGCCGTCTACCACGCACAGTTCGATATCACGTTCCAGCGCAGCGTGTTGCAAACCATCGTCCGAGAGGACCAGGTCAACACCCATGCCGACCAGTTCCCTGACCGCCTCCACCCGGTTCGCGGATACCACCACGGGCGCACCGGTGCGGCGCGCCAACAGAACCGGCTCATCGCCGCACAGGCCGGCGTCGTCTCCTGCTTTCACATGCAGGGTCTGCTGACCCTTTCGCCCATAGCCCGTGCTGGCTATCCCCGGTTTCAGACCCATATTGGTAGCCAGCTGGCTCAAGCGGATCACCAGCGGTGTCTTGCCTGCCCCACCGGCAGTGAGGTTACCGACCACGACAACCGGTACGGGTGCACGATAACGGCGTTTGTCGCGGGCAGCGCTTTTCTGGGCCCGCTTGAAGCCAAGATGGTAGAGTGGCTCGAGGAACCTCAGGTACCACGGGGGCCGGTCGCTGGTGTACCAATGCCCGAGCAGCCAGTTTTCCATCCGTCCACGCATCGTTTGAGTTTTAATGTTCCCCGAACTGCGTGTAGTAAAGGTTGGCGTAAACCCTGCCCTTTGCCAGCAATTCGTCGTGTGTACCGAATTCGACCACCTTGCCGGAACGCAAAACGATGACCTGGTCCGCATTCTCGATCGTCGACAGGCGGTGCGCGATAACCAATGTCGTACGATTCTTCATGACCTGCTTCAGGGCTTCCTGTATGGCGCGTTCCGATTCCGAATCCAGCGCCGAGGTAGCCTCATCAAGGATCAGGATCGGTGCGTCCTTCAATAGTGCCCTTGCGATCGCCAGGCGTTGACGCTGACCGCCGGACAACAGTGTTCCGTGCTCACCGAGCCGGGTATCCAGACCTTCGGGCAGTTGCTCGATGAATTCCATCGCATGAGCCGCCTGGGCCGCGGCCAACACCGCCGCACGGTCGATGCCGGCCAGTGCACCATAGGCGATATTGCCGGCGATAGTATCGTTGAATAAGACAACGTCCTGGCTGACCAAGGCAATTTGCTGACGTAAATTTTCCAGTTGGTAATCCTCCAGTTCATGTCCATCGAGCAGGATCTGCCCCTCGCTGTGAAGATAGAACCGTGGCAACAAACCCGCCAACGTCGTTTTGCCACTGCCACTGTGACCAACCAGCGCT
>JAPHTE010000392.1 GCA_026196445.1 Lysobacterales bacterium | reverse complement strand
TCTGATGTACTAACCATTAGCGTATGCCGCCAGCTGCATCGGGTTTATAACCATCGAAAAGTGACTCCAGGTTGCCGTCAGCATCCCAATAGCCAACCGAATCCAAACCACACTCCCCGGTTGGCACCCATCCATCATATGCATGGATAAGAGTTCCGTCTTTTGTGAAACTTGGATAATCACCTGCAATCTCAGGCTCGGTGGTACAGTTCTTGTTGACCAGGCAGTCTTCTGCTTCGACGATGAAGATCCCTTCACAGCCACCGGTTTTTGCACTGAACTCATCTGAAATTGCCAAGTACTCAACGCCATCCATGATCCCGCTGCTAACTCGCCCGTACCAACCATAATCGGTGATGACGTCACCATCCCAGCCGAAGTCAGAAATAACCGTGTCCGAGTAGATCACTGAGGGTGGCCACTCCAACGTCTGCCAATCCTCCTCAATATCGTAATACCCGAGAGCGTGATAACTATCAAATACTGGGTCATGAAGCCACTTCTTGACATAAATTCGGTTCCCAAGAGGCCCCCACGATGGGTACCAGAAGGAACCACCCGGTTCTGAAGTGGTAGAAATCAAGCTATCGAGTTCCACGGCATTGTCGAGGCCGCCGAACCCACAAGAATTAACACCCGGCTGCACACAGGGCTCAATGTCCAAGATTCGCACCGCATAACGACTGATTCTGGTTTCTGCTGCGTTGGGATCTGGGTATGAATACCAATACGCATACACCAGTGCCCTGGTGTCGTGTGATAAGTCCAGCGCGTGGATGTTTTCATTTGTAAGCGGGTCGTCATCTAGCATATTTCTGAGAACTTCAATCGGGCCACCAAGGGGGATTACGTCAGCGCCATCGACATAGAAATCCTGTTTCCATACAGATAGCGCAGTAATGGAACGATTGCTGGTCCACACAACCCGCCCGAAATAGCCGTTTTCGTCTTCCACCGAACTGAACTTGAGGTTCCTGAGCTGATTGACAGGCTCAATGATCGGGATTTCAACCAGGCTCATCTCGCAACCCGTGAACGATTCCGCAAGAAATATCGTAACTTCGGTGGGCACCTTATACCTTCCTTTAGTCCTTCCGGTATCGCGCAGGAACGCGAAATCCGGGGCGAAAGTCACTGGGTTGACGCAAGGATCTTCTTGGCCTTCCCTTTCCCGTACCCGGAACAAGGTCGTGCCCTTACCTCGGCGCCCGCTGGACGTTGTGACTTCGACGTCGTAATCGATTACCTGCGCCTGGTCCTTGACCTTGACGTGGGCTACCAACTCGCCCGTGTCAGATTCATAGATCACTGTGCCGACCTCGATCTGGGTGTCGTCCTTGGTGTCGGTAACTATAAATTTCACAGTTGACCCCGAATCGAAGCCGGTGCCCTTGATGCGCACGGGCAAGGCGTCGCCCTGAATGGCCTCGTTGGGTATGGCCTGCTCCACCGTCACCTTGACCGGTTTGCCTGCGTGCGCGTCGAGCATGAACAGGCTGGCTGCAATCGCCAGGAAAAGGATAAGAATTTGTTTAATGTGAATGTTCATCACTTAACCTCCATATCCCTTCCCTGGGCTTGATTTCCAGTTGGAGCAATTGGTTGATCGTTTCTAAACCATAATTACAATGCGTTCAGTCTCATCACCTTGTTCAACGCACGGGGCGCATGGGCTCAGGCGCGCGCCGGCGCCCCGATTTCGCGTTGGCAGTCAATCAGCAGCATCCACATCCCAAATGTTGGCGTTTCTGCCGGGTACCGAATCGATCAGCATGCGGGTCGTGCCCATGTTTAGGTCGTATTCAAAAATGGCACGTTGGCGCTTGTTTTCCACATAGGTGTAGATCAGGGACGGTTTACCGTCGATGGACTTGATCGTGGGGTATTGTCCCGTTATGCCAGACAGCACCAGGCAGGGTGTCTCGCCGGGATCCAGACAGCCCCATATCTCTATCGCGGCGCCTGCGCCAAAACCTGACTCGACTGCCAGCACTTCCTCCGCATAGCCGTCTTCATCCCAGTCCCACAGACCGACATCGATATCCTGAACATCCGGGTGCTCAACGATGGTCGGTTCCGACCAGGTATCCGCCACCCGGTCGACAAAGCCGAACGCAGGCCAGCCGTTCCCGCTCTGGTACACTTTGAAATAGACTCTGGACCAAGACAGGCTGTATTTCGCAAATTGCGGCTTAGCCTCCCCGCTCGCGGTTTCAAGAAACCGCGAAATGCACGGGGGGGCCGGGCAGTCGGCAAGGTCCAGTTCCGCCAGGTAGGCACTCCCATCCAAACTTTCGTTACTTTCGTAAACCAACCGGGTGCCATCCGGGGCCAGGTTGGGCCTATAGAAGTGGCCGGCAGGGGACAGGGGATGTTGCAGGAGCAACTCGGACGGAACCGGCAGCGTATCCGTCACCCTGTTGTTGGCCACGTGAAACTCGAGCATGCGGATGACAGAAAGGGACCCTTCAGCGTTGGTGTCCCATTTTTTCGCCCAGTCGATTTTTCCCGTTCCGGTGCCATCGCCATGGTCGTAGTAGCGATAGCTGATACCGCTGGGAGCGGATTCCCCGCTGTAAATGACCACATCGCACATACCGTCGGCATTGGCAAGGTGGATGTCGAAGCTTAAATCCCCGTT
>JAPHTE010000357.1 GCA_026196445.1 Lysobacterales bacterium | reverse complement strand
TGGCCGGGCAGACCCCGGCACATTGCCCGCAAACTTCGCACAGTTCCGCATCGGTGACGACGCCGTCCGGCGTCAGCTCGCACGCATGGACCGGGCAGGTTTTGACGCATTCCCCGCAACCGATGCACTTATTCGCGTTGTACATCTTCTGTACCCGGGGTGAGACACTTTCCGGGTTGTGACACCAGCGGCAGGCCAACGGGCAGCCCTTCAGGAAAATAGTGACGCGAATGCCAGGGCCGTCATTGATGGCGTAGCGCTTGACATCGAATACCAGGGCCTCATGTGCACCGGTTTTGACGTCGATTGCTTCGGCAGACCTGTTGGACATCTCAGAACGACTCGTTCTCGGTGCGCTCGATGATTTCCTGCTGCAAATCAGCGTTCATGTCGTTGAAATAATCGCTGTAGCCCGCCATGCGCACCAGCAGGTCCTTGTAATCCTCAGGGCACTGCTGGGCGGCCTTCAGCGTCGCGGTATCCACGATGTTGAACTGCACGTGGTGCCCGCCCAGCCTGAAGTAGCTACGGATCAGGCTGCCGAGCTTGGCCAGGTCCTCGTCCCGCTTCAGCAGGCTGGGCAGAAAACGCTGGTTCAGCAGCGTACCGCCGGACAGGGTGTGATCAAGCTTGGTCATCGACTGGATGACCGCCGACGGGCCGTTGGTATCAGCACCGTGCGACGGCGAGGTGCCGTCGGAAATCGATTTACCTGCCAGCCGCCCGTTGGGCGTGGCGCCCATGACCTTGCCGAAGTAAATGTGGCAGGTGGTCGAGAGCATGTTCAGGTGAAACACGCCGCCGCGCACGTTGGGTTTGCCGTCGATGGCGGCCAGCAGATCGTGGTAGATTTGCAGCGCGATAGCGTCGGCGAAATCATCGTTGTTGCCAAAAAACGGCGTCTTGTTCAGCAGGCTCTGGCGCAGAAACTCCTCGCCTTCGAAGTTCTTCGCCACCGCCTCGAGTATTTGCTGCATGGAAAACCGCTGCTCTTCGAATACGTGTTTTTTCAGCACCGCGAGGCTGTCAGTGGTGGTGCCCAGACCGGTGCACTGGATGTAGTTGGTGTTGTAGCGTGGGCCACCGTCGTAGTAATCGCGGCCCCTGGCGATGCAGTCTTCAATGACCACCGACAGGAACGGCGCCGGCGCGTACTTGGCAAACATGCGGTCGATGTAATTGCTGACCCGGATCTTGGTGTCGATGATGAAATTCAGCTGCCTCAAAAAGGCATCGTACAACTCTTCATAGGTATCGAACCGCATCGGGTCACCGGTCTCGATACCGGCGCGCCTGCCGGTCACAGGGTCGATACCGTTATTCAGCGTGACTTCCAGCACCTTCGGCACATTCAAATAACCGGTCAGCAGGAAGGCCTCCTTGCCGAACGCCCCGACTTCGATACAGCCTGAGCAGCCGCCTTCACGAGCGTCGCGCAGGGACTTGCCCTGGCGCAGCAACTCCTGCACGTAAACGTCGTTGTTGAACACCGACGGGTAGCCGTGGCCCTGGCGGATGACCTTGCAGGCCGCAATCAGGAACTCGTCGGGAGTTTCTTTGGAGATGTGCACCGAGTTGCCCGGTTGCAGGATGTGCAGTTCCTCGATGACCTCGAGTAGGAGATAGGAGACCTCGTTGACCGCGTTCTTGCCATCTGCGGTGATGCCGCCGATGTTGATATTGGTGAAATCGTTGTAAGTACCGCTCTCACGGGCCGTGATGCCCACCTTCGGTGGCGCCGGGTGGTTGTTGACCTTGATCCAGAAGCAACACAGCAATTCCTTGGCTGCCTCGCGGGTCAGTGTGCCGGCGTCGATTTCCGCTTCGTAGAACGGCGCCAGGTGCTGGTCAAAGTGACCCGGGTTCATGGCGTCCCAGCCGTTCAGCTCGGTGATCGTACCCAGGTGCACGAACCAGTACATCTGGATGGCTTCGTGGAAATTGCGTGGCTTGTTGGCCGGCACGTGGCGGCAAACCTCGGCGATTTTCTGCAGTTCGGCCGCGCGTTGCGGGTCGGTTTCCTGCGCCGCCATTTCTTCTGCCAGGTCAGCGTGGCGCTCGGCAAACACAATTACCGCATCACAGGATATATCCATGGCCGTGAGTGCTTCGAAGCGGTCGGTGGCCGTCGGGTCGTTAAGGTAATCCAGTGCTTCGATCTCGGTGGCGATCTGCGCCTTGAAATCCAGCATGCCCTGTTGGTAAATCTGTCCGTCCAGCGCCGTATGCCCGGCGGCGCGTTGTTCCATGAACTCGGTGAACAACCCGGCCTGGTAGGCCGCCAGCCACTCGTCTGGCACGTGGTTGAAAATCCGCTCACGGATGGTTTTTCCCTGCCAGTAGGGGATGACTTCCCGTGTGTAGGTGTCGATGTCTTCCTGCGAAATGGTGTAGCGCTGTTGTTCGCGGGTATTGAGGACCTCGAAATCCTCGACGCTGTGGCAGGTCA
>JAPHTE010000179.1 GCA_026196445.1 Lysobacterales bacterium | reverse complement strand
GCAGCGGACGAAGACACCCTGCAACGGGCCCTGCTGAACCTGCAGAGCGAGGGCTTCGCCATCCTGATGCAGGACGCCGCAACTGAAAACCTCTGGTGCGAAAGACGCCTGCTGGCACGCATTCACCGCTACAGCCGCGAACAACGCCGCCGTGCCGTCAAGCCGGTTACACCCTCCGCCTTCATGCATTTCCTGGTCAAGTGGCATGGGCTGGATGACGCAGGCGGCGACCTCGACCAGGCCTTGTCGCTGCTACAGGGCTGGGCGGCGCCCGCTGCAATTTGGGAGCATGCACTGCTGGCGGGGCGATGTGGCGAATATTCACCAGAACAACTGGACCTGCGATTTTTGAATGGTCAGCTGGCCTGGTTCCGGCCGGCGATCGCGACGGAGCAGGCAGGCACCATCGTTTCGGCTACACCGCTGGCCATCGTGCCACGTGATAGCATCCGGCATTGGCAGACCATTAGCCTCGACCCCGCGGCAATCATGGACACAGCAGCTGGCAAGGTCCACAAGCTGCTGGAGAGACACGGCGCCATGTTTACCGCCGATATCGAACAGCAATCCGGCCTGTTAAGGCCGCAACTGGAACTGGCGCTCAAAACGCTGGTGGCTGCCGGCGCCATTTCCTCGGATGCGTTTTCCCCGGTGCGCTGGCTGTTGCGGCCGGAGGCACAGAAACTGCGTGCTGCCCGGATTCGTAAACCCCGGACACCATCATTGCCGGTTGGGCGCTGGAGCATTCCCGGTATTGCCGGCAAAAATAACGACACCCAGGTGCCGGCCGCTGACCGTCAGCAACGTCTCGCGACCATTTGCCAATCGCTGTTGCGCCGCTACGGCGTCGTGTTCAGGGCAGTAATCCAGCGCGAACCACTGTTACCACCATGGCGCGAGTTGTTGGGTTACCTGCGACGCATGGAGGACCGTGGAGAAGTCAGGGGAGGGCGTTTTGTGGATGGTTTCTCCGGCGAGCAGTTTGCCTTGCCTGAAGCACTGGGCCTGCTGCGTGAATCAGCGGAGCCCGGCTCCCGGCCCGTTTTTACCGTGATCAGTGCCTGCGATCCCCTGAACCTCGGTGGACTGATCACACCCGGGGTAAAAACACCCGCATCCAGCGGCAACCGCGTGCTGCTCGAAAATGGTGTACCCGTCGCACGCATCATGGGCGAGCAAGTGGAGGAGTTCGACAGGATCAGCAACCAGGCCCGCGATGTGGCCCAAAAGCGTTTACCGGTGGTCAGACCCTGGCCCGGTCGGGGATTAACGGGTTCTGGTGCCCGATAATATGTCATGCGGCAAATATGACGCAGGAAACCGCGGAGCGGAGTTCTCAGCTGCCACGCGGTCATGGGTGGGATCACTGGCGTGTAGCGTAAAATGATCGGATTGGTTTAAAGTGCCAATGTTTGTCCGGCTTGTTAATATGTTGATTTAATCTTTGCTATGCGTCCCTTTTAGCGAAATGAGGACAAAAGTTGACGATGGATAAGTCTGCACCTGGCAACACCACCGACGGTGCCACCGATCAAACAAAGCTGGCACTGGACAGGACGGTGCTGGCCAACGAGAGAACTTATGCGGCCTGGATACGAACTGGTCTGGCCGCCCTGGCAACCGGGTTGGCGACTGCAAAATTCCTGGTCGATGTGTTGCCGGTGTGGAGCATCCGGATGATTGCCACGGTGTTGATTGGCTTCAGTGCCGCTGCATTCATGCTCGCAGCATGGCGCTACAGGCATTTGCATATCAAGGTTTCACACCTCGAAGTCGACGTCATACCTCTTTCCGTTGTCAGGATATTGAGTTTTGTCCTTGCCTTTAGCTCAATCATCGCGCTTGTGTATGTATGGTGAGCAACGCTATTGCAGTCAGTAATAGGTAATACTTGGCCCGCTTTTTCTGTCTTTAGACGAATGCTTTTCACGCGCTGAAATACCGCAAATGAAAAAGATTCAAAATACCGGGACCCAAACAGTCCGGTTTTGCGTCATTACCCCCCGAGAGTGAATTTTTTTCAACCACTAATCAAGGAGAGTAATGATGTCAGAAAATCAGAAAATGGTAATTGTTGTAACCCGGGGTCTCGACGACGAGCGTTCTTCCGTGGCGTGGAGTGTTGCCAACGGCGCGGTTGGCATGGGCTTTGAACTGACGATGTTCCTGGTCAGTTCCGGCGTGGACTGGGTACGCAAGGGCGCTGCAGACAATGCCCGGCCCAATCCGCTCGATCCACCGATGAAGGACATGATCGACACAGTCATTGAAAGCGGTGCTGATATCTTCGTCTGTCCGCCGTGCGCATCGGTACGCGGCTATGACGCCGATGACCTGCTGGACAGTGTTACGCTGGCCGGTTCGGCGGCAATGCACGCGAAGATCGCCGAAGGTGCTGCTACACTAAGTTTTTGAACCAGTAATCCGCTGGCGTAAAATCAAGTGCATCAGCCACCCCGACAGGCATGGAACTCCGTCACGTGACCGAACGCAATGAAACCAAGCAATGGTTCAGCCAAATGGTCAAGGACAACATGGATGCCTTGTACGGGGTGGCGCTGCGCCTCACCGGTTGCGGCACAAACGCCGAGGACCTGGTCGCCGAGACCGTCATCAAGGCGTGGTCCCGTATCGATACGCTGGAAGACCGGGGCCGCTGGCGGCCCTGGGTTTTCCGGATTCTTCACAACGAATTTATCAGCAACTACCGCAAGGCAGCGGTGCGTCCGTCGGAGGTTCCTTTTGAAGAACAGGCAACCGACGGGACGGACAGTGTTGTATCGATGCTGATGGACCAGTCCGATGAGTTCCTGAAGTGGTGGGCGAATCCGGAACAGGAATATATCAACTCGTTACTGGGCAAAAAGATACACGAAGCCATTGACCGCTTGCCTGAGGTTTTTCGCGTGACGATCTTGTTGGTCAACGTGGAGGGATTCAGCTACGACGAGGCAGCGGTTGTGCTCGGAGTGCCGTGCGGTACAGTCCGCTCACGCATGAAACGCGGGCGCATTCTGTTGCAAAAAGCGCTTTGGTTGCAAGCTCAGGAAGCCGGGCTTAACAAAACAGGAACTTGATATGATCGACACGACGAAAATTGACGATATAGGCTGCCTGGAAGCCATCGAGTACCTGTATGCATGGCTGGACGGTGAACTGGACGGCGAGGAAATTGCAAATGATGTCGAATACCACATCAGCCACTGCAAGAGTTGCTTTTCCAGGGCAGAGATGGAGAAGGCGCTGACGGAACACATACGGCGCTCCACGGGGCCGGCGACGGGTGAAGACGGTAAAAAAGCGCCACGATCGCCAAGGTCACTGCAAACCCGTCTGGAAGATCTGTTGAACAAGCTGTGAACCGGCGTCCGACGTCTCAATGCAGGGCTGTCACCATTTCT
>JAPHTE010000187.1 GCA_026196445.1 Lysobacterales bacterium | reverse complement strand
TACGCGCGCCGACACGGTATCGGGAAGTGGTACAGCGACGCGGCCGAACTGATCAATGACCCGCGTATCAATGCTATCTATATCGCCACGCCGCCAGACTCACACACCAGTTACGCCGTCGCGGCCATGCAGGCCGGTAAACCGGTATACGTCGAAAAGCCGATGGCCCGGACTTACGCCGAATGTCTGCAGATGCTCGAGGTGTCTGAAAACACCGGCCTGCCCTTGCGGGTGGCCTATTACCGGCGCGCGTTGCCGGCATTCCTGGAGGCGAAGGAGCTCATCGAGTCAGGTGAGATTGGCCAGCCGACGGGGATCAGGCTGAAACTGCATTGGCCGGCGAAGGAAAAAGGCCAGTCAAAACAGGACATGAACTGGCGTGTTTCTCCAGAAATCGCCGGGGCAGGGCATTTCTTCGACCTGGCCTCGCACCAGTTTGACTACCTGGATTTCGTTTTTGGCAAGGTCACCGGCATTACCGGCAGCGCCAGCAACCTGGGTGGCCTGTACGAGGCCGAAGATACCGTCAGGGCAAACTGGCTGCACGCAAGTGGCGTGACCGGTGCCGGCAGCTGGTCATTCATCGCCAGCGAAGACGACGAGGCCGATGTGATTGAAATCACTGGGGACGAAGGCAGCATCCGGTTGTCGTGCTTCGAGAAGCCAGATGTCCTGAGACTGACAAAGAATGGCCAGGAATCCGTATTGCAGTTCGACAACCCGCAACATATCTCGCAGCACCTTGTGCAACAGGTCGTCGATGAGCTCAGGGGTGTCGGCCAATGTGTCAGCACTGGGATTAGCGCGGCGCGCACCAACTGGGTGCTGGAGCAGGTGGTCAAGGACTATTACAAGAGCCGGGGCTGATGAAAGTTATCATCGACGACAAGATTCCCTACATCCGGGGCGCGTTGGAGCCATACGCCGAGGTGGTGTACCTGCCCGGCAAGCAGACCACGGCTGAAGTTGTAAAAGACGCCGATGCCCTGGTGACCCGCACCCGTACGATATGTGACCGGAAAAAACTGGCCGGCTCGAAAGTCAGCTACATCGCAACGGCAACGATTGGTTTTGACCACATCGATACGGATTACTGCGCGGAAGCCGGTATCAAGTGGTCCAACGCACCGGGTTGCAACGCCGAGAGCGTCAACCAGTACATCGCCTCTGCGCTGTTTTCCTATGCGCAACGCAGGGGGCTCACCCTGAAGGGTATGACGATCGGTATCGTTGGCGTCGGGCAGGTTGGAACGAGAGTCGCGAAGACCTGCGAAATCCTTGGTATGGGCGTATTGCTGAACGACCCGCCCAGGGAGCGCGAGGAAGGTCCGGATCAGTTCGTATCCTTGCAAACAGTCTGTGAGCAGGCGGACATCATCACATTCCACGTGCCGCTGAATATGCATGGCGTGGACAAGACTCACCACATGGCCGACGAGGCGTTTCTGCAGAGCCTGCACAAGGAGCCGCTGCTGATCAACACCTGCCGGGGCGAGGTGTTCGAAAGCGGACCGGTCTACCGGGCAAGGCAGGCAGGCATGGTTTCCGGTTTGATCATCGATTGCTGGGAAAACGAGCCGCAACTGGACCTCGACCTGCTGGCGCTGGTGGATTACGCCACACCGCATATCGCCGGTTATTCGAAAGACGGCAAGGCCAATGGCACCCGGGCCAGCGTGCGCGCCATCAGCCGCCACTTTGGCCTGGGTATCGATGACTGGGAACCGTCCGGCGTTGAGCCACCTCCCACACCGCTTATCAGGCTGGATGGCGGCGGTCAGACCGATGAACAGGTGCTGGCAGAAGCCGTGCTGGCCACCTACCAGATTGCAGACGACGACCGGGCCTTGAGGGATAATCCGGAACGCTTTGAGCAACTGCGTGGAGACTACCCGGTCAGGCGGGAATTTGGTTTTTACTCGGTTCGGGCAATTGCTGTCAGGCCGGAGATTGTCAGCAACCTGGAGAAATTGGGCTTCAACATCATGAATGACAACGATTAGCCGTGGCTCATTGCCGGCGTTCGGTCTCTAAAATAAGCGAACAACGACCCTACCCATATCCTGTCAGCCAGCTTGCGTAAATATGCGTAAAGTTAGAAATTCCACCTGAAATTCCGCAGGTTTCATTGCTAAACTGAATTCGTCGAATACGTATGTTATCAAGAGGTCGAATTGAACAGCAAAGCAACCATTGCGGTAAACCGGTTTGGCCTGGGTGCCCGCCCCGGCGACCTGGAGACCGTTGGCGATAATGCCCCACGCTGGTTGATCGATCAGTTGCAAGGGCCTTCGCAAACACCTTCGGCCATTGCAAAACTCCCCGGTTCCGCACAAGTGCTCGTAGATGTTGCTGAAGCCAAGGAAATGCAAAACGAGCTCAAGAAGTCTTCCACCGGGGGTGTTAGGGCAAAAAAAATCTACGCTCCCCGGGTGCGCCGGTTTTATGCAGACCAGACCCTGGCGCGGTTCATTAATGCGGCGCAAACAGATTATCCGTTTCATGAACGTCTGGTGCATTTCTGGGCAAATCATTTTGCCGTCTCCGCTGATAAGCAACCGCTTCCTGCCATAGCCGGGATTTTTGAAAAGGAAGCGATCCGGGCCAACCTCGGCGGGCGTTTTACCGACATGTTGATCGCGGTGGAAAAACACCCGGCCATGATCCTCTACCTGGACAACCAGCGTTCAGCGGGCCCCAATTCCGAGATTGCAAAACGCAGCAAGCGCCGGAGGAACAAGAGCCCGGCAGGACTGAATGAAAATCTCGCCCGTGAAATTCTCGAACTGCACACGCTTGGCGTGGACGGTGGTTATGAACAGGCCGACGTCACGGCGTTTGCAAGGATATTGACGGGCTGGTCGGTGGGCAGTGACCGGGGGCGCTTGAAGCAGGGTGAGCCAGGGCGTTTCACTTTTCGTCAGCAATTACATGAGCCCGGCAGCCAGGTCATCATGGGTAATCGTTATCAACAGGCCGGGGTCGATCAGGGCGAGGCCGTGTTAAGAGACCTTGCCACCGCTCCCGCTACTGCAAAGCATATTGCTGAAAAACTGGTGCGGCACTTCGTTTCTGATCAACCCCCTGCCGGCATGGTCCAAAAAATCAGCAGCAAGTTCCTGGAAAGTGGTGGTGATCTGCCCACGGTGCACCGCGCCCTGGTGGAGGCCACAGAACCATGGCAGCAGATACAGGGCAAGTACAAGACACCGGAAGACTTCATTTTCTCTGCATACCGGGCATTCAGGTTTGTACCGGAAGATGTACGCACTCTAGTGCGTACCATGGAGCAATTGGGTCAGCCGACCTTCAGGCCTGGTTCCCCGGCAGGTTGGCCTGATACCGCCGATTACTGGGGCGGGGCAGATGCCCTGTACAAGAGAATCGAGTGGGCCAATTACGCAAGTCATTATTCCAGCAGGGTT
>JAPHTE010000426.1 GCA_026196445.1 Lysobacterales bacterium | reverse complement strand
CGACCTGGTGGGTAAAGTCGAAGCCGGTATCCCGGAAGACGACCCGCGCAACCCGGCTGTGATCGCCGACAACGTGGGTGACAACGTGGGCGACTGTGCAGGCATGGCGGCCGATCTGTTCGAAACCTACGCGGTAACACTGGTCGCCACCATGCTGCTGGGCAGTTTGACCGCGGAGGCGCTGGGCGCCAATGCCGTCATTTACCCGATGGTACTGGGTGGGTTGTCGATCATTGCTTCCGTACTTGGCACGTTTTTCGTCAGCGCAAAAGAGGGCGGCAAGATCATGACTGCACTGTACAAGGGCGTCATCGTCTCCGGTGTATTGGCGGCCATCTCATTTTACCCGGTCACCAAAATGTTGATGGGTGAAAACGCCATGAACCTCTATTACGCCTCCCTGATCGGTCTGGTGCTGACGGCGGCGATGGTGTTCATCACCGAGTACTACACCGGCACCGAGTTCAAACCGGTGAAACTGGTTGCTGAAGCCTCGACCCTCGGCCACGCCACCAATATCATTGCCGGCCTGGGTGTGTCCATGAAGGCGACAGCTCTGCCCGTGCTGTCCGTGTGTGCCTCCATCTGGGGTGCCCATGAACTGGCTGGCCTGTACGGTATCGCCATTGCTGCGACCACCATGTTATCCATGACCGGCATGATCGTAGCGCTGGACGCGTTCGGGCCGATTACCGATAACGCTGGCGGTATCGCCGAAATGGCCGACATGCCTGCAGACGTGCGCAAGACCACCGATGCGCTGGACGCAGTGGGTAATACCACCAAGGCGGTTACCAAGGGTTACGCGATCGGTTCCGCCGGTTTGGCGGCATTGGTATTGTTTGCCGATTACACGCACAGCCTGTCCAAGACGGCCTATGCCGGATTGACCTTCGACCTGTCGAACCACATGGTCATCATCGGCCTGTTCATCGGTGGCCTGATCCCGTACCTGTTCGGCGCCATGGCCATGGAAGCTGTAGGCCGGGCAGCCGGCGCGATCATCACCGAGGTGCGCCGGCAGTTCCGTGAGATCGACGGCATCATGGAAGGCACGACCAAGCCCGATTATGCCAGGTCAGTTGACCTGTTGACCAAGGCGGCGATCAAGGAAATGATCATTCCTTCCCTGTTGCCACTGCTGGTGCCGATCGTGGTTGGCATGGTGTTGGGTCCGCAAGCGCTGGGCGGCCTGTTGATCGGCACCATCGTAACCGGCCTGTTCGTGGCGATCTCGATGACCACCGGCGGTGGTGCCTGGGATAACGCCAAGAAGTACATCGAGGACGGCAATTTTGGTGGCAAGGGCACCGAGGCCCACGCCGCGTCGGTCACCGGCGACACCGTGGGTGACCCGTACAAGGACACCGCTGGTCCCGCGATCAACCCGTTGATCAAGATTATCAACATCGTGGCCCTTTTGATCGTGCCGCTGTTGTAATTTCTTGGTTTTGTGGGAGCGGCCTCTGGCCGCGAATCAATAAAAAAGCCGGCCTTTGGGCCGGCTTTTTTCAATGGCTGTGTTAACAGGCCCTAAGTCAACCACCAGGCCAACTATTATGGGTCGGTCCATTTTCCAGTGAATATTCAGAGAGGGAGCGGGCCTGCTTTTCGCTCATGGCGAGCCAGAAAACAGGCCTGCCCCTCTCCCTTGGGTAAAAGCTGAAAAAATGGACCTGATCCATTCTTGTGCATCATGTTCAGGTAAAATCCGCCCACTGGCGGGTGAAACTTACAGGTATGTATGGCGTCTATTGCCCGGCATATGCTGCAATCCTGGAACAATTGGTCTGGTTGAAGATGAAGAACATAAAAACCTTGGGACTGGCAAGTCTGTTGTTATTGCTGCCGGCTATTGTATCGGCGCTGGAATTTGATGAGATCAGGGATTTCGACGACGTTTTCAGTATCTCCGCACAAGCGGTCGGCCGGGAGCGAATCGAGGTCAGCTGGGATATCGCGGAAAACTATTATCTTTATCACAACAATTTCCTGAAGTTCAGCACGGATACACCGGGCGTGGTGCTCGGGGAAGCGCAAGTACCCGAGGGCAAGCGTGCTTACGATGAACTGCTGGCCGAAAACGTCATCAAGTTCTACGAGCACGTCACGGTCGCTGTCCCGCTCGCAACGGTTGCAGATGATGTTAAAGCGGTAAATTTGAAGGTCAGCTCCCAGGGTTGTCTTGAAAACGTACTGTGTTACCCGCCTTCCGACCAGTTGGTAACGATAGAACTTCCCGCTGCGGCTGGGGCGGGATTATCCCTGTCGGTTTCGCAGTCTTCTGCGTCATTGCTTGGAATTTCACAAGAGACGGCCTTGCCGGCCGAAGAAGCATTCAGTTACGAGGCGATCGGTCTTTCGGCTGAAACCATACTCGCACGCTTCACGCCTCAGCCAGGTTATTACCTGTACCGGGACAAGTTTGCTTTCCGGGTAACGGGGGACAGCGGGTTTCAGGTCAGCGAGGCAAGCCTGCCCAAGGGCACCATTAAGGAAGACCCCGAATTTGGACCGGTCGAGGTGTACTTTGACCAGGTCGAAATTCCGGTACAGGTCAGCCGCCCCGCAGGTGAAGAGCAGACCATTACGCTGCAAGCCGAATACCAGGGTTGCCGAGACGGTGATATCTGCTATCCACCGCAAATATCCGACGTTGAGCTGCAGATGCCGGCATCGATTGAAGCGATCGAGTCGGCTGAACCTGTCAACGATAACAACACGTGGATTGCCGGGCCACCAGGCGTGATGGTTTCGGAGCAGGATGCCCTGGCACAAATGCTTTTGAATAACCCGGCGGGAGCGATGCTGGCATTTTTTGTCGCCGGGCTGTTACTGGCGTTCACTCCCTGTGTTTTTCCGATGGTGCCCATCCTGTCCGGCATTATCGTGGGCCAGGGTGAGCGCATGACGACCGCAAGATCGTTCTGGCTGTCACTGGTTTACGTACTGGCCATGGCGGTGACCTACACGGTCGCCGGTGTCCTGGCAGGCCTGTTCGGGCAGAACCTGCAGGCTTTGTTCCAGGATCCGTGGATACTCGGTTTCTTTATCGCCATATTTATCGCGCTGGCGTTTTCGATGTTCGGTTTTTACGACCTGCAGGTGCCGGCGGGCCTGCAGAGTCGCCTGAGCAGTGCCAGCAGCCAGCAAAAAGGCGGCAGCCTGGCCGGAGTCGCGGTGATGGGCCTGTTGTCCGCGTTAATTGTCGGCCCTTGTGTTGCCCCACCATTGGCGGCTGCGCTGATCGTCATCGGCGCCTCCGGCAGCGCCGTGCTCGGTGGTGCAGCGCTGTTTGCATTGTCAATCGGCATGGGTGTTCCATTGATCCTGTTTGGTGTCTCGGCGGGTAAATTGATGCCGAAAGCCGGTCCTTGGATGGATGCGATCAAGGCGGTATTTGGTATCGGCCTGTTGGCGCTAGCGATCTGGATGCTGGAACGAATCGTCCAGGGCCCGGTCATCCTGTTGCTTTGGGGCGCGCTGGCCGTCGCCAGCGGCGTGTACCTCGGCGCACTGGAATCCATACCCCAGGGTGCTTCGGGGTGGCGGCGGTTATGGAAATCATTGGGACTGGTATTACTGTTGGTGGGCGCCATCGAGGTAGTCGGGGCGATTTCCGGCGCGACCGACTGGTTGAAGCCGCTGGATAAGCTCAGCTCAACGAACACCACGGCGGAAATTCGCCACGTGGCATTCGAACGGATCAAGTCACTGGAAGATCTCGAGAGGCAGGTTGAACGCGCAAACGCTGCCGGCAAGCCCGCCATGCTGGATTTCTATGCGGACTGGTGCGTGGAATGCGTACGCATGGAGCGAAGCACCTTCGGGGAGGCCCCGGTACAAGCCCTGTTCGAAGACATCCAACCACTGCAGGCCGACGTTACAGCCAACGATGAAGTGGACAAGGCATTGATGGCGCAATACGGGATTATCGGTCCGCCGGCTATCCTGTTTTTTGACCGCCAGGGCAAAGAAATGCCCGGTTTCCGTCTGGTGGGCTTCTACAGGCCAGAGGCGTTTGCGCGACACCTCAAAAGGGTGCTGGAAGTCCGGTAATGCGCTGGCTGGGTATTGGCCTGATCGCCCTGGCTGCGGCCCTGGCTGGTTTCTACCTGTCCTCCATGTATTTCAATGAGCCCTTGCCGGCGTCACGCTTGTCAGCCGGCGGGGTCAGGGTCGGTATCGAGCGGCCGGATTTTCGTCTCGGCAGCAGCACGGGCGGGTTCGTCAGCGCCAGCGATTTTGACGGCGACCTTTTATTGCTCAACTTCTGGGCCACCTGGTGTGAACCCTGCCGGCGGGAAATGCCGATGCTGATGGAGTTCCATGAGCAATATGCTGCGCAGGGGCTGAAGGTCGTCGGCATTGCGCTCGACGACGTTCAGAAGGCTCGGAACTTCGCCAACGAGTATGGTATTGGCTACACGATCCTGGTCGGTGGCGCGGACGTCATGCAAACCAGCCACGCCTACGGCAATGTGGACGGGGTGCTACCCTACAGTGTGCTGGTGGACCGGCGTGGCATCATACGCTGGCAGTACGTTGGCGAAATCCCACGTGCGGAATTCATCACCCTGCTGGGTGCATACCTGTAGCCAGGGAACACGCATTTCTTTTCCTTGCGCCTAATTTCCGTGAACTTCTTCAATACGGTCGCGAACGGTAGACAACTACAAATTTTTAGTTCAGACTTGTCGCCCCCTTGGCAAGGAGTAGTCAGCCGTGGTCAAAGTACACGTGTTCAATGGCCCGAACCTGAACCTGTTGGGTCAACGCGAACCCGGCCAGTATGGCCAGCGCGGTTTGGCGGACATCATGCAGGAACTGGGGGAATTCGCGACCAACTGCGGCATCGAACTGGAGCACTTCCAGACCAATTCCGAAGGCGGAATGGTCGACCTGATCCAGGACGCCGGCGGGCAAGACGTTGATTACATCATTATCAACCCGGCTGGGTATACCCATACCAGCGTGGCCATTCGTGATGCCCTGCTGGCGGTAGACATACCATTTGTTGAAGTCCACCTGTCCGCAGTGGGTGCACGCGAACCCTTCAGACAGGTCAGTTACTTCTCAGACATTGCCATCGGCGTGATCAGCGGCTTTCACGGCGAGAGCTATTTATTGGCCCTGCAGGCCATTTTGAACCGAATTGAACCCTGAAACGGGAGCGACAGCACATGGATATCAGAAAGATCAAAAAACTCATCGAGCTGTTGGAAGAATCCAACCT
>JAPHTE010000183.1 GCA_026196445.1 Lysobacterales bacterium | reverse complement strand
GCAATGTTTTTTGTCGCCAACGGGCAGGGTGGGCACACGTTTTCAAGTACACTTGAAGAACACAACAGGGCAGTACGGCAATTGATCAAACAGGGTAAAGCCGGCAACAAGGCGAGTAGCAATGACGGCGGATAAGAACGGATTTTTCATCAGTCTCGAGGGCGGCGAGGGCGCAGGGAAAAGCACGCAGAACAAACGCATCGTCGAATGGCTGCAAGTGCGGGGTAAAACAGTGGTCGAAACACGCGAGCCTGGTGGGACCCCGGTGTCCGAGCAGGTCCGCCAATTGTTGCTCGATACACGCAACGCCGGCTTGAACCCAACTGCCGAACTGCTGCTGATGTTTGCAGCGCGTTCACAGCTGGTGCAGGAGGTCATCGGACCTGCACTTGACGCCGGTCACGTGGTCGTGTGCGACCGTTTTGCAGACGCCAGTTTCGCCTACCAGGGCGGTGGCCGGGAACTGGGCGCTGCAACCGTTGCGCAGGTCGAGAAGATCGTGTTGCAAGGCTTGCGGCCGGACCTGACCCTGCTATTCGATGTACCGGTCGAACTGGGTATGAGACGGGTCGCGGGACGTGGTGCGGCTGACCGTTTTGAAAACGAGACGCTGGCTTTTTTCGAAAGGGTCAGAAATGCGTACCTCGAGCGTGCTGCCGCACACCCGGATCGTTTCCATATCATCGATGCCAGCGGTAATGAAGAACAGGTGTGGCGGCAAGTCGAAACAATCCTTGAAGGGGAACCCCGTCTGTGAGCAACCAGCCCACGCCCGCGATATCCGGCCTTTACCCATGGCTTGACGAGCAATGGGTGTTTTTCGAACGTTGCCTGGAATTGGACCGGCTGGCCCACGCGCAGATCATCGAGGGACCGGCCGGCTGTGGCAAATCGAAACTGGCTAAAGCCATGGTGGCCAAGCTTTTGTGCCGGGCAAAGGAACGCTACGCCTGTGGCGCGTGCCGCTCCTGCAAGTTGCTGGAAGGCGGCGCGCACCCCGAGCTCATCGACGTCACTTTCGAAACTGATCCAAAGACCGGCCGGCTGCGGTCGGTTATCACCGTCGACCAGGTAAGACGCATGATCGAGCAGTTGCAATTGACCACTTCGATCAGCAGCCGCAAGGTCACCTGTATCAGCCCCGCTGACCGCATGCACTCTTCGGCGGTCAACGCCTTGCTGAAGAGTCTCGAGGAACCGGCCGGTGAGGACACGGTACTGATCCTGGTGACCGACAGCCCGGGCCGTCTGCCGATCACGATCCGCAGCCGTTGCCAGGTTATCTCCGTCAACCAGCCGGACAGGGCACAGACCGCCGAATGGCTGGCGGAAACAACCGGCAAGGAAGCGGCGGAAATCAACGCCGCCATCGATGCAGCTGGCGGCAGCCCGCTCCGCGCCAGGACATTCCTGGTCTCCCCGGAACTTGACGCCTACCAGCAGGTACGTGAAAGCCTGGCCAAGCTGTTGCTGCGTCCGGGTTCAGTTTCCATCGCCGCCGCGCAGTTGGCGGAACTCGATGTAACCGACGCCTGGCGCTGGCTGTCTGCCTTGACTGGCGACCTGGCCAAGGCGGTCATGATGGATGCGCTTCCGGACTGGATTCCGGCAAACATTCAACTTGACAGCAAATCTCTATTACAATTACAACAACAGGCCGATATTAACCGGCAGTTGTCAAACACGACCGTGCGCGGCGACCTGTTGTTGCAGACGTGGTTGATACACTGGGCGGAACTGGTCATCGGCAGCCGGGAAAGACCGTAACGACTGAGAAGGGAACGAGGAGCAGGGCATGGCACAACAGGGAATACTCTCACTTTCAATCAAGGACCGGCAAACGCTGTATAGCGCCTATATGCCATTTATCCAGGGCGGAGGATTGTTCGTGCAAAGCACCAAGCGTTACGCACTGGGTGACGAGGTATTCCTGCTTTTGACGATCATGGAACTCGAAGAACGCCTGCCAATTCCCGGCAAGGTCGTGTGGGTCACACCACCGGGCTCCCAGGGCAACCGGCGGCCGGGCATCGGTGTCCAGTTTGGCGACACCTCCGACGGCGCACACGCCAGGACGGTCATCGAATCGCACCTCGCGCAGTTGATGAAGGGTGAAAAACGCACCCATACAATGTAAATATATCAATCAGATATAATACATTATTCAACTATATTATTAATTACTGTCTCCAGCGCGGCCAGCATGCGCTGTAACGGTGCACCTGACTGGTAGAAATGCGGCGACAAACGTATCGCCTTGCCACGCATGGCGCATGCGATTTGAGCAACCTTCAGCGCATGGAACACCTCGGCAAGGTCATGGCCGGGCAAGCGGAAACTGACGATACCTGATACCCGCTCGGGATCAAATGGCCGCACCAGCTCTACCTTGCCGTAGCCGGCCAGGGCCTGCGCCAGCAGGCGGGAGTTTTCTGTGACCCGGGCCTCTACCTGGTTCATGCCGACATCGAGCAATAAGGCGACGGACGCGTGCAAGGCTGCCTGGCCAAGCATATTGGGGCTGCCCGCTTCGAACCTGATGGCGGAATCACTCGGAGGCCAGGTTTCACGGTCGAAACGGAGGAAGTCATCCACCATGTGCCAGCCATGTTGCTGTAAATTCAATTCCGCGCGCGCGCTTTGTGAACAATAGAAAACAGCAATGCCTTCCGGCGCAAGCAACCACTTATGGCCATCGGCAGCCAGGCAATCAATCGCACAGGCTTGTACATCTATCTGCTGGGCACCGAGCTGTTGAATGGCATCCACGAAAAAAAACACGCCGTTGGCCCTGCAGGCCGCACCGAGCGGCTCCAGGTGCAGCTTGAGCCCGTCTGTCCACTGCACGGCGCTGACGGATAACAGGCGCGTATTGGTGTCGACGTGGTCCAGCAGGGCCTCTTCAGGCTTTGCACTCGCGCGTATATCCACCTCGCGTATTTCAACGCCATGACGCTCCAGGGCCAGCCAGGGCAGGCGGTTGGATGGAAATTCTCCCTGTGGTATCACGACATTGTCGCCACGGCGCCACTCGAGGCCATTGGCCACGGTGCAGATACCCTCGGTGGTGTTTTTCAGCAAGGCGATGTCATCGCCTGAGGCCGCGTTGACCAGTTCAGCCAGCATGTCCCGCAACTGTGCTTCGCGACGCAACCACTGGCTGTACCGCAGCGCCGCAAGTTCCACATTTTCCTGCGCGAAGTCCTGCACAGCCTGCGCTGCACAGCGTGGCCAGGGCCCCATTGCCGCATGGTTGGCGTAGTGGCCCTGTTGCAGGATTGGAAATTCGCCGGATAAATCCCGTGTCTGTTCTGTGGTGCTGTTGTCCATGCCGATATAATGACCGCACTGTGACCCCTATAGCAACACCACGTAACAGCGAACGAGCCATTATCCACGTTGACATGGATGCGTTCTTCGCCTCGGTGGAACAACTCGACAATCCAGCCTGCCGGGGACAGCCCGTGATTGTCGGTGGCACTGGTTCACGCGGCGTGGTCGCAGCGGCCAGTTACGAGGTGCGCCAATACGGCGTATTTTCCGCCATGCCCATGTCACGTGCACGACGCCTCTGCCCACAGGCGGTCATCCTGCCGGTCAGGTTGGCCCGTTACCGCGAGGTCTCTGCACAGGTGTTTGCGGTCTTTCACGAGGTCACACCCGAGATAGAAGGTTTATCCCTGGACGAGGCATTCCTCGACGTAACCGCCAGCCTGGCACTGCT
>JAPHTE010000498.1 GCA_026196445.1 Lysobacterales bacterium | reverse complement strand
CGCGTCACGGTGATGAACGCGGATGGGCTGGGTGGAAGCAAGGCGTTTTACCGTTACGAGGATATGGCGAGCCTGAAGGTCGAGGGCCCGAAAAACAGTGGTGAAGACGCCTTGACGATCATCGGTGGCATATTGGCCGTCGCCGCGCTGGTCTGGCTGGTGGGCAACGCCGATACCGTAAATGTGTGTTCACCCGCGCCCTGCGAAGACCCCTGAATAAAAGGGGTTAAAAAAGCTGCTTCCACAGAAAACTAAACCGGTCCAGGCCGATGACCGCTCCTACATAAGGGCATTGCGCAGTTCCAGATGTTGATGGAATGCGTCAAAGTCCCTGTCGGCGTGCAGTAAGGAAAGGTCGTTGGCAATACAAAAGGTGGCGATCAGCACGTCTATGGTTTTGCGTACGGTGACGCCTTGCTTGCGCAACAGGCGGAAGTTGTGGGCGCTTCGTAGCGCCATCTCCTGGCCACCGAGCGTGAAAACGGCAAGCGATGTCAGCAGTTCCTTTGCAGCCGTGTAGTCCCGGTCACGCTTGAAGCCTTGCAGTACTTCGATAAGCACAAGGTCGCCCAGCGCGACAGGTTCTTTGCCCAGTATGCTGTCCAGGTAGTCTGTTTCGGCGGTTTCAGCACCGTTGAAATAATCAATCCAGACACTGGAATCTACGAAGATCACGAGTCCTTACGCATCTCATCGAGATCGCCCTGCCAGGGCAGTTTTCCCCTGAACTGACGAATCTTCTCCTGTCTTTTCAGCCTGACCAGCGTCTTGAGCCCCAGCTCTACGGCCGCCCGCTTCGTTTTCAAGCCTGTCAGTTTCAAGGCATTGGCCATCAGTTTGTCGTCGATCACTATGTTGGTTCGCATGCTAACACCTGATGTGTATATTTATGTATTTATATACACATTAAAGCCAGGCCTGCTTGCAAGTCAAGCACCCGGCGTGCCAGTTCAAGTATGTGGCGGTCCTGATGCCGGGAAAAGTCGCATCGGCAGGAAATTCGTGTAGGGAATTTACAAGTCGCGAGCAAACGCCGATAGCGTAAATGTGTGTTCACCCGCGCCCTGCGAAGACCCTTGAATAAAAGGGTGATGTAAAAAAAACCCCGCCAGGAGGCGGGGTCTTCTTCTGGATCAGAGCGCTAGCGCTCAGGCTTCAGCAACATTCGTTGCACTTGGGCCTTTTTCGCCAGCGGTCACGTCAAAACTGACGCGCTGTCCTTCGGCGAGTGACTTGAAGCCACCGGCCTGGATTGCAGAAAAATGTACGAATACATCTTTTTCGCCACTTTCAGGCGTGATGAATCCGAAACCTTTCGCATCGTTGAACCACTTAACTGTACCTATATTCATATTAAAGTTCCTTTGAACTGTGTAAATAATGCGGACTAACCACGTACGTCAAAAGAATCAATAACAGGAGGAACCAAGGTGGTACAACTGTGAAGACTTAGTGAGATGGTGTTCAATCTGCAGCCTGCCTGGATCCGGCTTCGCACCATTGCGAGGCAAGTATCCGACAAGCGCGCGCACTTTACGCGGTAGCGGTCCATAACACAAGGGTTTTCTTTTAAATAACAGGTGTAGTCGCGACCGGCTACACCGCTTGCTCCTAAAGAAAATGGATCCCGGGTTTTGTACATGGATGTACTTATGTCGCGAGAGCGCAGGGAAGCGCGTAGCGACCTGGGCACGGAATGACGGGAGTGATGAAGCCGTAGCCTTTAGCTTCATTCCAGTGCGTGATTTTTCCCTTCTTGCGCATGGCTTTGTTGTTCCCTTTTTGAAGGGGTAGTTTATAGGTAATCGCGGCTGGCAGGTGATTGCCCCCACAAACCTACATGAGTTGCGATCGACGTTGGAGTTCGTTCAAAATTATTTTCGATTTTATCACTTTTTATGATATTATTAGCACATGTTTGACTATCTCGTAACTTCAAAAACGCGACGCTCGCTTTTAAAACTCTTGTGGAGCGATGGTGTGAGCGGAACGGCAACAGACCTGGCTGAATTGTCAGGTGTGGCATTTGCCGGTGCGTATAAGGAACTGAAAGCCATGGTTGATTCGGGTCTCGCGAAAGTTGAGTGGGCTGACAACCGAAAAGTGTTCTCGGCTGATGCCACTCACCCGATGGCTGACCTGATGAGAGGGTTGCTAAAACAGCCGAAGGATCAAAAGCACTCCAATTTGAAACAAACCGACAAGCTGCGAGAAAACCTGGCATTCCTGGGATTGCCGGTTAACGCCAGGAAAACCCCACCCGCATCACACGTGACAATAGAGGCTCTGCTAGCCGATGCCGTCGATCTTGCCCAATCAGATGCATCGGTGGCAAGGTCACTGCCAGTGCTGTTTCATAAGCTTGGCGGCAGCCTGGACGTTGACAAACTCAAACATGAAAGCTGGAAAAGAGGAAATAAACATAGAGTTGGTTTTTTTCTGGAGTTGGCGGGTGAATTAAGTGAAAAGACTGTTCTAAAAGAAGCAGCCAAGCGTTTTCTGGATCGTCGCTACAAAGTTCCAAGGCAGTTTTTCAATAATCAGACAGAACTGTCCCGGCAGTTGGCTGAGAACAGAACTCCTGATTTGGCGAAGAAGTGGGGGTTGCAGATGAATATGGGGCTTGACGCTTTCCAAAGCACCTACGAGAAATTTGCTCATGGATCAGTACCTGGCTGAAGATCTAATTGCCTTTCTCAAGGTCACCGACAGACACCTGGTGAAAAGGTATGACTTGATCATAATTGGCGGTGCAGCGGCCTCAATCGCGTATGGAGTCACCAGAACAACTTCTGATATCGATTTGGCCAATGAAATACCAGCGGAACTTGAGAAAGCAATGGAGTTGGCACGGACCGAAACTGGATTCTCAATTCCCATATCGCACGTGGGCGTTTTTGAGCCACCGTATAACTACGAAAACCGAATATCACAACTTGATAAGTCGGATTTCAAAAACTTGAGACTCTTTGTACCCGAAAGACACGATTTGGCTTTGATGAAAATGGTGCGAGGATATGAAAACGACATCCAGGCAATCGAAGAGATACACCAAGCTGCACCATTTGAGTTCGATATCTTGGTAGATCGATTTATGAATGAAATGACGCAAGCAATCGGTAGACCCGGTGAAATCAGGTTAAATTTTCTTTTGATGATTGAAACACTGTTTGGTAATGAGCTGACGCAAGAAGCTGACCGTATTACCAAGAAATGGGGCGCACTGAAGGCTTGAGAACGATGAATATTTAGGGTCAGAGTGGAGCAAAAACCCATACCTGGCTTTCGCATTATGTGGTCACCCACAAACGGATGACTGTGCCGTTCCGGTCATGTTGGTCTCCCTTAGGGACCTTATAACGTCATTGCTGGGTATCAGAAGCCGGTGTGATGAAGCCGTAGCCCTTTTCTTCATTCCCGTGCGTGATTTTTCCCTTCTTGCGCATGGCTTTGTTGTTCCCTTTTTGAAGGGGTAGTTTATAGGTAATCGCGAGCAGCGGAGCTGTTTCCTCCCACAGAAAAGCACTCTGAAAAAATGCT
>JAPHTE010000058.1 GCA_026196445.1 Lysobacterales bacterium | reverse complement strand
TCGTCCGCCGGGCCTGCCTGCCAGGTTCCCTCACCCGACAACATCAGGATATGGCTGCAATAACGGGATGCCAGGTTGACGTCATGCAGGGCGACGATGGCGCAACGTTTCCCGGTTGCCGCCTGTTGTTCTACGTGGTTCATGATGCGCAGTTGATGTTTCATGTCCAGGTGGTTGGTAGGTTCGTCCAGCAGCAGGATATCCGGCTCTTGTACGATCAGCGAGGCGAAGGCCAGCCGGCGCGCCTCGCCCCCTGAAAGTCCGGTAACACTGCGTGATTCAAATCCTTCCAGGTCGACCGCCCGGATGGCGTCCAGCGCCTTTTGCCTGTCGGCGACGCTCTCGCGTTCCCAGTAAGACAGGTGGGGGTGGCGACCGGTCAAGGCCGTTTCCAATACGCTGGCGTCGAATACGTAAACGGTGTGCTGTTGCAGCATGCCGAGCTGGCGGGCGACGTCACGTCGCGGCAATTCATCGATGGCCTGTTCATCGAGTAACACGCTGCCGGCGTCCGGTTCTGACAGGCCCGCCATGCACTTGAGCAGGGTGGTCTTGCCAATACCATTGGGACCCAGCAAGCCCCAGATTTGTCCGGGATCGAGCTGCATTTCCAGTTGCCGGCAAACGGTTTTGCCGGCAATGCTCAGGTCCAGCGCTTTACAAGCCAGTGAGCTCATACGCCTTTCAACCTCGCACGGTTGAGCAATAGCAGGAACAACGGCACACCGAGCAGGGCGGTGATCACGCCGACCGGCAGTTGTTGCGGACTCAATACGGTCCGGGCCAGCGTATCGGAAAGCACCAGGAACAGGCCGCCGAACAGTGTCGCTGCCGGTATCAGGATACGGTGGTCGGAGCCTACCAGCAGACGCATCAGGTGTGGAACGATCAGGCCCACAAAACCGATACTGCCGGCGATTGAAACTGCAGTGGCGGTCAATATCGAGGCGAGGAGGTATACCAGCCACAAAGTCCGGCGGGTAGATTCGCCCAGCAAACGGGCCGTGGTCTCACCCATGGCCAGCACGTTGAGGCTGCGCGCCAGGGCCAGGCAAACAATAAAGCTTGCTGCAAGCACCACGAGTGACCATGCGGGCATTGCGGCATAACTCAAATCCCCCATCAACCAGAACAACATACCACGCAGGCTATTGTCCGGGCCGAGGGACAGCACCAGGCTGATCAAGGCTGCCCAACCGGAGGCGGTTACCACGCCGGTCAGCAATAAACGTGTTTCGCTCCAGGGACCCGCGCCACGCGCCAGGCTGAATACGATCAGGATGGAGAGCAGGGCTCCCAGCATAGCCAGCCATGGCAGTACGCCAACGGCAAAGCCGAACACCATGCCCAACAGGGTGGCGAAAGCAGCACCGCCCGATACACCCAATACATAGGGATCGGCCAGCGGGTTACGCAGCAATACCTGCATCAGGCAACCGGACATGGCCAGCAATGAGCCCACTACCCAGGCGGCCACTGCGCGTGGCATCCGCAGCCGCCATATCAACTCACCGTGTTGGCTTGCCGGGTCGTTGAGCGCAGCCAGCCACTCCTGCCAGGTCATGGGTGTCGAACCGGATGCGCTGGAGAATAGAACGCTGCCTATTGACACCAGTAACAGCAAAATGAGCAGTATTCGGCGTAATGTCATTGGAATCATTTTGCAGGATTGATTAACATGGTTTTGTCGGGCTTGTGTTAACAGGCTCTGGAAATTATCGCACGTATTGGGCCCGCAAATGACACCAGCTCCGAACAGTTTGACAAGTAGAAACCAGGCATGATCGACCCGGATGGATTCAGGCCCAATGTCGCCATGGTCATCCTGAATGATGACAGCCAGGTGTTCTGGGCAAAACGTTCAAGCAACGATGGCTGGCAGTTTCCCCAGGGTGGTATGCGCTCGGACGAAACACCCATCGAGGCGATGTACCGCGAACTGCGCGAGGAAACCGGCCTGCGTGCGGAGCAGGTTAAAATGCTGGGATCAACCCCCGGCTGGTTACGCTACCAGTTGCCCAAACGGTTTCAGCGTTCCAATAGCAAACCTTTGTGTATTGGGCAGAAGCAGGTCTGGTTCTTGCTGAAATTGCTCGATGGTGATGTCAAGATCGACCTGGCGACAACCGCCGAGCCGGAGTTCAGGGATTTCAAATGGGTGGATTTCTGGTACCCGGCAGACAATGTCATCCGTTTTAAACGCCGCGTGTACCGGCAGGCGCTGACGTTGCTGGAACCCATGATGCACGACGGATAGACCACGCCGACAACAAACAACGGAAACCAACATGTTTCACCACACCAGCCAGCCTTGCCAGTTCGAACGCGATTGTCCCGTGGTCATGGTCCCATCAGGGGACGAAGTCACGGTACCTGCGGGGACCGTGGGCTACATCACCCAGTCGCTCGGCGGCAGTTTTACCGTTTTTGTCGATGGCAACCTATTCCGCGTGGCAGGGGTCGATGCTGACGCTATTGGCAAGGAGCCGGTATTGCCGCCGTCCCTGCCGGAAAACGCCAGTGATGACGACGTTGAGCAACTGGTTTGGTCACAGATGAAAACCTGTTACGACCCCGAGATACCGGTCAATATCGTAGACCTGGGCCTGGTTTATGCCTGTGAACTCGAGAAAAACGAGCAGGGCTTGCGGGAGGTATCGGTGACCATGACACTGACCGCACCGGGTTGCGGCATGGGAGACATCATCGTCGAGGACGTACGCAGCAAAATCCAGATTATCCCCACCGTGGACAAGGTCCACGTCGAGCTGACTTTCGAGCCACCCTGGAATCACAACATGATGACCGAGGCGGCGCGGCTCGAAACCGGGATGCTCTAATCGGAGTATCACTTACCTGAAACTGGCTTCGCATCCTGTAGGTCTCTGGCCCCGTTAAGACGGCTCGAAGGTGAGGGAAGCCTGTAAGGCTGCGGGCCAGGAGTTCACACCGGTAATCCATAGGGCGATTGAATGAAGCAGAATCGTGGCGAGCAGGAAATGTTCCTGACTATACCTTTTCTCCATCCTTGGAGGTCAAATGCCGCTGCCAACGTAAAAAAATCCCGGCTTGCGCCGGGATAATGGCTTGCACTTGGAGGCTATGTTAATGCCACGTGTTTACCTCAGGCGGCCTGGTCCGTGGCAGACTCTTCGGTGGCGCCAGACCCGGCTCTCAGTTCGTCAGTGTCGAACTCGTCGACGGTAATGATCTCGGTGACCATTGCCCGCACGGCCTTCAATTCTTCGGCCTCTTCTTCCGTGATGATGGATTGCGCCACGGCCTTGTCGAGCTGTTCCTGTGGTGTCAGTGCAACGAGTTCACCCGCGTTGGTGGCTTTGAGCAAACGGCGTTCCAGCGGTTCCGTGGCGATGACACGCGGCAGGGCGATCTCGAGCAAGCCGACGGGGTTGCTGGCATCGGCCGATACAAATGCGCCATTGGTCAGGCGCTGGCGTGTTTCCGACGGTGACATCAGCAGCTGGGAAACCTTGTGGCCGAGGCGGTCGCCGGGTTGGCGTTCGTGCCGGCCGAGCGGAAAAATGAAGGTGCCCAGCAGGACACGTATTGCGCGGCTGGGGAAATTGTCCACCACGCTACCCAGTGCGGTCTGGATCTTGTAAATGGCGTCGTGAAAGGCCCAGGCCAGGATCGGCTGGTCGGTTGCAGGCCGTCCCTGTGTCTCGAAACGTTTCAGCATGGCCGAGCAGATATACAACTGGCTCAACACGTCGCCGAGACGAGCGGAGATGTGTTCCTTGTACTTCAGCTTGCCGCCGAGGCTCAGCATGGCGACGTCGGAAGCAAAGGCCAATGCCGCAGAGTAGCGGGTCAACTTGCGATAGTACTTGGCGGTTTTGCGATCGGTTGGTACGGCTGCAAAGCGGGCGAAACTCAAGCCCAGCAGCATGCTGCGCACTGCGTTACCGATGCTGTAGCCGATGTGGCTGAACAGGAGGTGGTCAAATTCCTTCAGCGCACGCTCCCGGTCCTCGATCCGGGCCGCTTCCATTTCTTTCAATACGTAAGGGTGGCAGCGAATGGCGCCCTGGCCGAATATCATCAGGCTACGGGTCAGGATATTGGCGCCCTCCACGGTGATCCAGATGGGCATACCCTGGTAGCCGCGTGCGAGGTAATTGCGCGGGCCTATCACGATACCCTTGCCGCCGTGCACATCCATGGCGTCATTGACGATGCGGCGGCCCATCTCGGTGGCGTGATACTTTGCGATGGCTGAGGGTACGGCCGGCTTTTGGCCCAGGTCCACGGCCGAGGCCGTCATACGTGACAGTGCTGAAGTTGCGTAGGTATTACCGGCGATGCGCGACATGGCTTCTTCAATGCCTTCGAAACGGCCGATTGGCAGGCCGAACAACTTGCGGATACGTGAATATGCACCGGTGGTTAGCGTGGCCATCTTGGCGCCTCCGGATGAACAGGAGGGCAGCGTGATTGCGCGGCCAACAGTCAACAGTTCGATCAACATCGGCCAGCCTTTGCCAGCCATGTCGATACCACCCACCAAGGTGTCCAGCGGCACAAAAACGTCCCTGCCACGTACCGGACCGTTCTGGAACGGTACGTTCAACGGGAAGTGGCGTGGACCGGTTTCCAGCCCGGGTGTATCACTCGGAATCAGGGCGACGCTGATGCCCAGCTCTTCCTTGTCACCCACCAGGCCTTCAGGGTCATACAGCTTGAAAGCCAGGCCGACGAGGGTGGCCACCGACGACAGGGTAATATAACGCTTGTCAAAATTAAGACGCATGCCGAGCGTTTCTTCACCGTTGTAGGTACCCTTGCAAATGACACCGTAATCGGGGATCGATGTTGCGTCAGAGCCTGCGACCGGGTTGGTCAGTGCGAAGCAGGGAATTTCCTTGCCCGTTGCGAGACGCGGCAGGTAATAATCCTTTTGCTCATCCGTGCCGTAATGAACCAGTAGTTCAGCGGGCCCCAGTGAATTAGGCACGGCGACGGTACTGCCGGCAACCGCGCAAACGGACGCGATTTTTTGCAACACGGCACGATGCGCGAGTGCCGAGAAGCCCAGGCCGCCGTATTCCTTCGGGATGATCATGCCAAAGAACCTGTGCTCTTTCATGAAGTCCCAGACCTCCGGCGGCAGGTCAGCCAACTGGTGGTAGATCTGCCAGGTGTCGAGCATTTCGCACAGTTCGTTGGTGGGGCCGTCGACAAAAGCCTGCTCTTCCTCGGTCAGTGCGGGCCATTGCTGCTCCAGCAAAGCATCCCAGTTCGGGTTGCCGGCAAATAACTCACCTTCCCAACCGACCGTGCCAGCCTCCAGGGCGGCCTGTTCGGTCGGCGAGAGTGTTGGCAGCATCTTGCGATAGATGGCTAAAAACGGCGCAGTCAGTTTCTGGCGGCGCAGAGGTTTGAAGTTCAATGGTATGGCGATGGCAGCGAACAGGACCGATAACACGACGGTCGCTACAATTGAAACATTGGTAAACAAGGCAAACCCGGCCAGTAACACGGCTATACCCATCGTCCAGTGCAGCAGTTTCCAGCCGTGATAGGCAGCGGCGAGTGACAGGGCGAGCAAGCACAAAATCAGTATCCAGAACATGGTGCAAACCTCCGCAAGTATCGTTGACATCTCCCGTTTCCAGCACGCTTTCGAGCGCCAGTCACATTATTTTTGACCCCGGACGGGAAACCTCGTTCCATACGGTAGAGTATGGTAAAGTCTCTGCTCCGAGTCAACTATCGGTGGAGGTGTATCGGAACGCCTTTGTCGGTTATGCTTTACAGTTCGAATTAACCTGACCTCCGGGTAGCATGCGTGACTCAAGCAGCAATTAAAAAGAAAGAACGATCAACCCTCAGCGCGGCTGACTGGGAAAAGCAGGCATTGGTGTTGGTGGCCGAAGCAGGAATCAGGGCCGTTGCCGTCGAAGCATTGGCCAAGCGTATGGGGGTGACCAAGGGAAGCTTTTATTGGCATTTCCCAAACCGCCAGGCGCTGCTGGAACAATCTTTGTTGCGCTGGGAGAAACACGACGCGGCAAACCTGCAAACCTCCCTCGGTGCGATTTCGGACCCAAGGGACAGGCTGCGTTCGTTCTTCAGACGTTCAGGTCGTGAGCAACTGACTCACAATGTTTACAGTTCCCTGTGCGCTGCAGCCGACCACCCGATGGTCGAACCCTTGCTGGAGCGGGTTGCCGAGCGCCGCATGAAACATATCAAGGCGGCATTTTGTGAAATTGGTTTCGACCCTGATGAAGCGTCACACCGGGCCCGGCTGACCTATTCGACCTACCTGGGTTTCCTGCAACTGCAGAGACACCACCGGGCACCCAACCTGGGTTCTGAAGAGTTTGAAGCCTATATGACGCACGTCATCGCGACATTGATTCCCGAATAAATTCATTAATGGCCCGCCGATGGGCGCTTGCTGTACATTGAATAGCAGGGGCCTAGCGGCTATGCTGCCCGCCAGCCGACATGCACGTATAAACGAGGAGATAACGTGACCAGAAACGAAGCATTAAAACAATGGGTCGAAGAGATCAGCGCGTTGACCCGGCCGGACAATATTCATTGGTGCAACGGCAGCAATGATGAAAAACAACAACTGATTGACGGCATGTTGGAAAGCGGGGATCTCCTTGAACTCAACCAGCAAACCAACAAGGGCTGTTATTTGCACCGCTCTGACCCCAACGATGTGGCCAGGGTGGAGCACCTGACGTTCATCTGCACCAGTGATGAGCAGGACGCCGGTCCGAACAACCTGTGGATGGATCCGGTTGAGGCCAAGGCCAAGATGCATGACCTGTTCGAAGGTTGCATGGAAGGCCGCACCATGTACGTGATCCCCTATTGCATGGGGCCGATTGACTCGCCTCTGGCCAGGTGTGGTGTTGAAATCACAGACAGCCCATACGTCGTGGTCAATATGCGTGTGATGACCCGCATGGGCAGCGGCGCACTGGCGCGTATCGAGCACGAGGGTCATTTCATCAAGGGTCTACACTCGGTCGGCGAACTGGATCCGGGACGCCGTTTTATCATGCATTTTCCCGAGGATCTGGAAATCCAGAGTTA
>JAPHTE010000046.1 GCA_026196445.1 Lysobacterales bacterium | reverse complement strand
CACATCATAAAGGGTTACGTCCAGGGGGCCTGGGCGAACTGGCTGGAGCGCATTGCTGCCGAGCAGGGCAGGCGTCACGCCGCACCGGTAGAACTTGAACCTCGGGTGTGGTTTAACGCCGAACTGCGCAGTCGAAACTACCTGGTTCCCGGGCTGATCGCGGTCATCATGACGCTCATTGGTGCGCTGCTGACAGCCATGATCATGGCCCGGGAGTGGGAGCGCGGCACGATGGAGGCGTTGCTGGTTACCCCGGTTTCGATGCGCGAGATCGTCGCCGGAAAGCTGATACCCTATTTCATCCTGGGCATGGGAGGGCTGTTGTTGTCCACGGTCATGGCCTTGTTCCTTTTTCAGGTTCCCTTGCGCGGGTCGCTTGCAGTGCTGTTTGGAGCCTCGGCGCTGTTCCTGCTGTACGCCCTCGGCATGGGGCTATTGATTTCGATTGCCGCCAAGAACCAGTTCGTCGCCGGCCAGGCAGCCATCGTGGCGACATTTCTGCCTGCGTTCATGCTTTCCGGTTTCATCTTCGATATCAACAGCATGCCCTGGGCCATTCAGGGTCTCACCTATGCCATCGGCGCACGTTACTTCGTGACCATCCTGCACACGGTGTTCCTGGCCGGCAATGTGTGGCCGGTCATCGTCCCTAACGCCCTGGCACTGGCGGCCATGGCCGCGTTCCTGCTCATGGTGATCCAGCGCCGGGCCCGCAAGCGGTTGGAGTGAGCGACTCATGTGGAACCGTATCCTGACCCTGATGAAGAAGGAGTTCGTGACCCTGCTCAAGGACCCCAAGAGCCGTTTCGTCGTTATCGGCCCGCCTATCATTCAGCTCATCGTGTTCGGTTACGCAGCATCATTTGACTTGAAGAACGTACCTTTCGCGGTCTACGACCAGGATCAGAGCGCCCTGAGCCGCACACTGGTCGCCCGCTTCGATGGTTCACCCAGTTTCCAGTTGGTACGCACCCTCACCCACGACGCCGAGGTTGCACCGGTCATCGACGCCACCGATGCGCTGCTCGTGCTCCGCATCCACCCGAACTTCGAACGCGACGTGGTCCGGGGCGATGCGGGCTTCGTGCAGGTTATTGTCGATGGGCGCAATTCCAATGCGGCTTTGCTGGCGCTCAACTACGTCCGCGACATCGTCACCCGGTTCAACGAGGACCTGCTGGAACGCCGCGGGCTGCGCGGTCCACCGGCGACGCTGGAGGTACGCGCCTGGTTCAACCCCAACCTGGAAGGCCAGTGGTATTTTGTACCCGGCATCATTGGGCTGCTGATCACGGTGGTCACGATACTGGTGACGTCCCTGTCGGTGGCGCGGGAACGGGAACAGGGTACCTTCGATCAGCTGCTGGTGACACCCCTGCGACCGATCGAAATACTGATTGGCAAAGCGTTGCCAGGCTTCGTGATCGGTATGCTGGGCGCCAGCGTGGTGACAGCCGTCGCGGTGTTCTGGTTCGGGGTGCCGATGGTAGGCTCACTGGCAGTGCTGTTCTCGGGCGTAGCCATTTACCTGTTGTCCACCGTGGGTATCGGCCTGATGATCTCGTCTTTGGCCGTCACCCAGCAGCAGGGTTTGCTGGGCGCCTTCCTGTTCCTGGTGCCCTCGATCATCCTCAGTGGGTTTTCCACGCCCATCGCCAACATGCCCGGCTGGGTGCAGACACTCACGTACGCCAATCCGCTGCGCTACTTCATCGTGGTCATTCGCGGCGTATTCCTGGAAGGGCGGGGTTTTGACCTGGTGCCTGGCCAGTTCCTGCCAATGGCAGTGATCGGGCTGGTGGCGATGACGCTTGCAGTCTGGCTGTTTCGGCGGCGGATGTACTGAGCAGCCCGCTTGTTGCATCCTGAACGCGCATCCATCAACGCGTTCGATTAACCGTTTCCCACAGGGCACACAAGTAACGGTAGAGTGTACTGGCCCTGGATAGTGACACGGAATCAACGCCGGTTCGTTCCAGGATGACATCGTCAGCGATCTCCCACTCGCATCCCAGCGCGGCGAAATCCATCACCGGCCAGCCAATGGCTGCGTACTCCCAATCGAGGAGGTAAAGCCGCCCTGAACCTCCAACGAAGTTTGCGACCACAGGGTCGTGATGGCATAAACTGAGCCCGGTTTCACCGCCGCCCAGGGCTGCAAGCAAGTCCTGCATGGGCCGGCGTTGATCCAGCAGGGCAGGACTGACCGGGGTTCGCCTGGATTCGATAAACCGCCAGTAGCGCTCGATATGCGAGGCGTAGTTCATGGCCGGTGCGTCCACCTCCAATCGGTGGCAGCGTTGCAGCAGGTCCAGCGCCTGGATAGCAAGTGCCGGGTCGTCCTGTGGACGGTCTGGCAGATTATTTTCGATATACGCGCTAACCAGGAAACGCCCCGCCGGGTCAGCGTGCAACAGCCGCGGGGCAATGCCCGCCCCGCTGGCTGCCCGCCAGATATCTGCTTCTGCTTTGCGGCCATGGCTGGGCAGGGCTGATGCGGTGACATTGATGCGTAACACCATTTGCGCATTCGCTGCTTTCAACAGCAGGCTGCGGTTGCTGCGCCCGCCACCCAGTTCGCGGATGATCACCGGCCGGCCCGCCGGGGTTGCTTCCCATTCGCGCCAGCCGTCGAGGATGATTTCAGGCTGCAGCGTCATGCGCTTTCTCGAGGAAATGTTTGCGCCAGCCGATGTAACCAAACACCGCGATAATGATATAGGCAACAAACAGCAGGGCGGTCAGGTTCAAACCACGGTTGATGTACAGCGGCACTGATACCGCGTCGATCACGATCCAGTACAGCCAGTTTTGCAGGTACTTGCGTGTCACGAGATAGGTGGTGATGACGCTTGCCCAGGTGGTAAATGAATCCACGAACGGCCACGCGGCGCTGCTGTATTCACCCAGGAGATATCCGGAGGTAAGTGTCAGAACCAGGATCAGCGCGAATGCCAGAACGTGTTGCCGCATGCTCATCGGCTGGACTTCCAGTACGTGAGGTTCGCCGCCGCCATTGCTTCCACCCCGGGTCCACTGGTACCAGCCATACACGGCCATCGCCATGTAATAGACATTCAGGGCGGATTCCATCAACAGGCTGACGTCCCAGAACAATACCGTGTAAATCGCAGTACTGACAAAAGCGAACAGCCAGCACAGGATGTTTTCCCTGACTGCCAGCAGCAGGTAGGCGATTGCAAGTACGACCGCGGCGATTTCCCACGGTGACATGGCCAATGCCGTATCGAGTAACGATTGCAGCCAGGATGTCATCGGGCACCGGGCCGGTGACTAAAATTCATAACGGACGTCCAGGCCGTAAACCCGGGGCTCGCCGAGTTGATAGTAGGCTTCCGTCGCATAGAATTTGCGTGGGTCGTTGCCAAATCCGCCAAACCCACGGGTCTGCACGTCTTCGTCACCCAGGTTGCGACCCCAGATTGCGAACCTCCAGGGCCCGGTCTGATAGGCCAGGCGTATATTCAACAGCTTGTAGCGACGCAGTTTCTCATCGTGGTTGGCCGAAGCATAGGCCTCGTCCTTGCCTTCGATATCGAGCTGTGCGAACCAGCCGGAACCGAATAGAAACTGTACCCCGAGCGCGTACTGGTACCCTGGCGCATGAGCCTGGGCCCGGCCGCTCAGGTCGTAGGGAACGCCGTTGTCCAGGTCGGCGTCTGCGTGTGCATAACTCAGGTAGTCCTCGTACTGAGTATCCAGCAAGCCGAGACTGCCGAACAGGTTGACGTTGTCAGTGATTTGCCAGCTGCCCTCAATTTCCAGGCCCTTGTTGGTGCCACCGGCTGCATTTTGCAGGCTGTCGATAAAGGCACAGGGGCAGTCGGTGGAGTTCGGGTCCACCGGGATTGCGATGGACTGCTTGACCTGCATGTCATCCCGGTCCTGGTAAAACAGTGCGGCACTGAGCGTCACCCTGTCCCTGAACCAACTGCCTTTCAGACCGAGTTCGTAGTTCCACATGGTCTCGGCTGTAAACACCAGGTTTTCGGGCGGCACCAGTATGCCCTCCTGTTCCAGGTCAGGTATCTTGCTGGCCAGGGCGGAGTTGTAGCCACCGGCCTTGTAACCGCGTGACACCAGCCCGTAGAGCAGGCTGCCTGCGGCGGTTCGGTATTCCAGGACCATTTTTCCTCCCCAGAAGTCTTCGTCATCCGAGGCGCGGTCGTCGTTATCGACGTTGTCGTCATACTTCCAGTCACGGGTCTCATATCGCAGCCCGGCCGAGAGCGTCCACGCCTGGTGAAACGGCACATCCAACTGTCCGTATGCAGCCAGGTTACTGGTATCGTAGCCGCTTTGAAAATCGCCGCTTGCGTAGGTGTACTCGCGTAACAGCGTTTGATCCTGTTCGCGGTAGTAGATTCCGGTAACCCAGGCGGCTGTACCCGTGTCGGACACCAGGCGGATATCGGCCGTGGTATTGCTATTGTTGCGCAGGTAGTTGTCGGTTGATGCGTACCACCACTCAAATCCCCACAGACCGGTATCGCAGGCGGTATCGTCGCAGATTCCCGGGTAGCTCCAGTCCTCGTCATAGCCGTAACGGGTATCCGCATCCACCTGGCTCAACAGGGCTTCGACTGCGATTGAATCGCTGGCCTGCCAACTGGCGTCAACCGTGGCCGCCAGGCTTTCAAGCTTGTCATGGCCGGGTTCGTCGGAGTATGTGTCACGCGTATTGTCCAGCGAAAAAGCGTCGTAACCGTTGTCGACGTCGCTGAACAGTATCGTGAAATCCAGCGAGACGTCATCGCCCGGCGCCCAGTTCAACTTGCCCCGTGCACTCAACTCATCGATGTTGTTGGTGGGGCGGTGCAAGTACACGTTGTTCATGTAGCCGTCGCTCTTGTTACTTTGCACCGCCAGCCGGAAACCGGCGTTGGCTGATATTTCGCCGCCCAGGGCAGCTGAAGTTTCGAGACGGCCATGGTTACCGACCGTGAAGCCGGCGCGGCCGCTGGCATCGTCTCCCGGGCCGTTGGATACCATGTTGATCAGCCCGGCCAGGGCATTAGCGCCGAACAGGGTTCCCTGCGGCCCACGCAGGATTTCGACCTGTTTGATATCGAGCGTGCTGGCAGCACCACCGATACCGGTGAAATCCATGCCGTCGATGATCAGGCCCACCGATGGGTTAATCGGCTCGACGAATTGGCTGCGCTCCCCGATACCGCGTATCAGCACGAATCGGCCGCGCGACGCACCCGTTGACAGGTTCACGTTCGGGGCCAGGTTGAGTAGTTGCTCCAGGTGTACGGCGCCACGCCGATCAATGGCCTGTTGGTCAAAAACGGTGATGCTGGTGGGCAATTCCTGCACCGACACCGGGCGGTATTCTGCCGTGACGATGATTTCTTCCAGCGCGCCCTCGGGCTGTTCCTGGGCGGGTGCGGCGACAGCCGCCAATATGAGCCCGGCCAGCAGCGGGAAATTCAATTTCCTGGTTAACATTTTAAGCCTCCCTAACAGGCACCGCATAACTCAGGCACCGGTGATTAAAGAGACCCGGAAGGTGGAGAGATTGAACAAAATGCGCCCTATCCCTACGCCGGTATGATCCGGATCAGGTTCAAAGGGTCCGTCCGCTGGAGCCATGCTCCGGGACATCTCAGGCCATTGGCCGCCCCTCAGGCATCCCCTGGTGTATTCCGGGGATGAGGTTCCATTCTAACGCCAAGACTGGCCGGTTAACAGGTTCGCACCAGCGGGCCAAATGGTGATTTCTCGATGGAGATACAGGGGTCAAGGGCTAAAATGGGGTTGATTCAAGTATAATGACGTAATTCATGGAGCGGATTGGGCCGCCCCTTTTATTGCAGCAGAATCACCAGGAACGCAATTTATCATGCACGACTATACGAATGACCGGGTCATGGACCTGGCGGCTATCACTGAACGGCACGTCCAAAGAGAAATAAAAACGTTTACCAGCTGGCGTCATTTCGTGGTTCACGAAGACCGGGCATGGTTACTCAACGCGCTGGAAAAAATCCAGGCGCAGGTGGAGAAGATTCACCAGGCCCATGGTGATGCCCAGGCGCATACTGCCGAAATACAGAATCTGCTTGAGATGTTCGAGGAAAGCAATTTGAATCACCTGGGTGACAAGTAGGCACCAGCAGGAAACCAGCCCTTCAACATGCGCCCCTGAATGGTGTCCGGAACTTTAGTCTGCCCGATAAAACAGGCATCACACCCGGACTAGCCTTCGGGTGATTCCAACCGGGTGCGGGATTGAAGCCACTGCACCAGGTTACCGACGGCCAGCGCGGCCCAGGCCAGCAACATGATGAAGACCGGGAAAAAGACCAGGCCGATGGCCGCTTGCGCGTCTGAGGCCAGGTCGTAGTCGTAGTTGATGTAGCAGGTCAGGATGCTGATAACGAGCAGGGGCAACAGCCAGGGTGCGCGTGAAAGCGTGCTCTTTCTGATGCCCACGAGCAAGGGTATCGCCGGCAGGGAAAAGAACCCATGTAGAAAAATAATACCGAGGATCTCGTATCCCGGATCCGGCAAGTATTGCATGGCCCAATCCAGACCACGTGGCAGGCGGCACAGATAGGGCAACAGGTTCACGTACAGCAGCGCGGCCAGCGACCAGCTAGTTTTAGGCTTCATTCATCAAGTGTAGACCACGGGCCGGCAAAGCGCTGTTGCGGAAAAGAAACTGGCCGCCAGTTTGACAGCCAGAGAAAAAATGGTGGGCCCACCAGGACTCGAACCTGGGACCGATCGATTATGAGTCGAGTGCTCTAACCAACTGAGCTATGGGCCCATTCTTAAACGGCTTGCAATTGTACCTGTCACAAGTGCTTGCAGAGAAGTAGTTTGCACCAAAATCCTGCAAATATCCCGTCACTTAACCATCCCTGGCTTCCATTTCTTCCTTTTTTCTTTCCTGGATATGCTCCAGGTTGCGCCGGAACATCATCACCACCTTGTCGACACCTGACGGTTGCAAACCACCCTCGTTGCCGGCTGATACATAGGTTGCATAGATAGCCGTTGCCGACATCAGGGAGGCTGAAATCAATTGCGGTTCAAAGCCTTCTTTCTTAAGCGTGTTGGCCAAGTCGATGAATTGTTGCGTGCAATGCTGGTGGTTTTCTTTGTCGCTCACGGTGGGGTTTCCTCTGAATTTGATTTTTGTAGATTATAGTGGTTTTGCCACCCGGGAGGGCGGTTCCTGCCGGGCGCGCGATCATTACGGGCAGTCGAGTTGATCGATACTGGTCAGTCGGACCAGGTTCAGCACGCCCGAGCCAAACCCTTCCTCGGTGGCGTTGTAGGTGGCGGTGCCACTGCTGCATTCAATATCCAGTTCCAGCGATCCCCAGGGTAAACGCTCGACGGCCAACGGATCAAAATCGGGGCCAAAAATACCGCCCGAGGTCGTGAGCATTCCATCAAACACCAGTTTGCCGTCAGTGACCTTGCCGGCATCGTAGAACCAGCGCCTGTTGCCGTCGGGATCAAAGCTGAACCAGTAGACGACGACCCGGTCATTGCCGATCAGTTCGACGAGGTAGCCCTCGCCATCGTGGCTGGGGTCATACCAAGAGCCACTGAGCAGGGCTGTTTCAGGTAACGGCTCCGGGCGCGGCTCGCCGCATTCAACACCCAGTACCCGCGTCAGCCTGACCAGGTCCATGCGTCCGTGCCGGGTGCCGATTTGGTAGCTCATGCTGCCTTCGTCACAGCCCGACCAGATAAAAGAGGCCGAACCGACGACTTCACGTGTCACGTTCTGGGGGTCGAAACCGGGTCCGAATTCACCTCCGGAAACCCTTTTCAACCGGGTAAACTCGATGCGATTACCGATGACCCTGCCACTGGCGACATACCAGTCCTGGTTACCGTCACCGTCGTAGGTGAACCAGTACATGACCGCCCGATCGTCGGGGAGCAATTCGATCAGGAATCCTTCTCCATCGTGAGCCGGGTCATACCATGAGGCCGTGGTGCCGGGTTCGAGTACAAATGGTGGCGGGACGTCTTCGTTGGTCACCTGTAACGAGAGCGTGCTGTCATAACCTCCACTGACAGATTCATCGCCGTTGGCATCTTCATATCGGCTCCAGGAGCCGTCCTGCCAATCCACGATGGTGCCCGGATTGCCATCGGTTCTTGAACCCGTCATATCATAGGTCAGCAGTTTCAACACGGTTTCGGTGCTGCCCGATACCAGACCAAGATTTTGCGCATCGGCAGCCAGGTTAATGTTGGACCTGAACGCGTCATCCTCGTAATTCACGTAGCCATCGGGTGCGGGCCCTGGCTGGTCGAGCCAGCTGGCCTCGCCGATGGTGCTGGTCAGGTCGGACTCACCCACGAGGGCGCCGAAATACACATTTAGGATTATGCTGGCCTGGCCGGGGAAAGGTACGACTACCCCGTTCTCACGCCAGCGCATTGGCTTGTTAAACGCCACCCACAAGTCGTAATCCTTGCCGAGTTGCAGCGGGCGCAACTGGTTGCTGTACAGCGTGCGGGTTTGATTGTCCACCAGGTCCCAATCAGCTTCGAACACAACCGCCTGGCTGTTGGGATCGAGCACGCGCATGGACTGTATGGCCGGTGGTCCCGCCTGTTGATAGTAAACCGCGGCAAATGACTGGGCCAGTTCCTCCCGGACCCTGCGGATCTCGGAGTCGGGCAGGATGAAGCCGTCATGGCTGTTTTCAGCACTGCCACCATAATCCGCGCCGGCGCCCGGCATGGGATAGTGGAAGGCTTGCCCGCCGCTGGGTTCGATCTCCAGGGTCCAGGAAGGCACCTGGTAGTTGAAAGCGAAATAGTCGTCGGTTGATCCAATGCCCTGGTTGACGGGCACGACATTCCGGCTGTCGAAGTAATAATATTTGCCGGCCGGAAATGCGCTGTGGTGTCTGGCGAACACGCGCAGCACTCTTTCCGTCAGGTAGGCCAGGTCCTGGTTGCCGTTGCTGCCCCATAATTGCACCTGTGAATACGAGTGTACGTCGGTATAAATACGCAGGCGATTGGCGGGCCCGAGTTGTGCGGCGGTTTCCAGTGCCTGGGTTTCCGGTTCGGACGCTGCTTCGGAGCCATGGTAGACGAGAGACTCGGGGTTCGACGAAGATCGGCTGGGGACGGTGGCCCAGTATGGCGCGTTGTTGCGATTCAGGTCGACACCATTGAGCAGGTCCACGGTGGTGTAAAAATCTTCATCGGTATTCAGCATATTCTTGCGCCGCATACGTCCGTCACGTGGATAATAATCCGGATAATCAGGGTCGATTTGCATGTAACTCAACGCGGGGTAACGCTGGGTTTGTAAAAAACCGTCGATATTCAAAGATGGGATGACGATCATATTCATGTTATCGCGCAGATAGTCATAAAAGTGATCGTCGTCTTCGTGTAACGCGAACAGCTCCATGATGCCGGTGACCACTTCAGGCCCCTGCCATTCGCGCGCGTGGATGCCGCCATTGGTCAGTGTTGCGGGTTCGGGCAAACCGTCAATGGTCAGGGTATCCGCATCCCCCAGGCGGTAAGCCCAGATGGTGCGCCCTGCCCGGGTCAGGCCGACCGTCTCCTGGTGCACCCAGGGTGTAGTGGCAACCAGGTCCAGGTGACGGGTATGCAGCCCGGCATAGGTCCGGAAGCCATCGAAGGGCAGGGGAGTATCGACCGGTTGCGGTACCGGGTATCCCAATTCAATCTCATTGTTAGCGCCCTGCGTCCGGTTTTCGACCCACTCCGTGACAAGCTGTGCAACAGTTTGCTGGCTGAAAACGAGAAGTAACAGGCTAAGTGACAGGCTTGATCGCTTCATGGGCGGGCCTCCCCGGTCAGACGCGCCCGGTTCAGGTCCAGCGCCTGTTGCGCGCGTTTCGCAGCAACCGATTCACCGGCAGCGCTATCCTGCAGTAACTTGATGGTCTGGATGTCAGGCTCCTGCGCCAATGCCAGCACCGCGCTCGAACCGAGCCCGGCATCGCCCAACAGGGCGATCATCAACGTCCTCGTGGCGGGATCGTGTCTTAACCGTGGCCACCAGGCAGCCATCGCCAGGGATGCGTTAGCCGGTGGTGCCTCAAAAACCGCGAATTCCAGCAGGCCTGCCAACTCGTTTGTGCCCAGCAGCGCTTCGAACTGCCTGAGAGCCGGCGCCAGGCCGGCGCCATTGCCGCTGACCAATAACGCCTCCATGGCATCACGGTCAGCCGTGATAGCGGCGGTCACTGCGATCACCGGGCTTAGAGCCGGGTGCTCTGTGAGCCGTTGCAGCGCTGCATCCTGCACGGCCATAACTTCGGTGAACCGCGCCATTTTCAGGGCATCGGTCTGACCGTACCGCTGCGGGGCGCTGGAAGACT
>JAPHTE010000174.1 GCA_026196445.1 Lysobacterales bacterium | reverse complement strand
GTGACTTTGAGGTCGATTGCAAAGTCTGAGGCGGCGGTTATTGGCCGGGTGCTGCACTACAGGCTTCCCAAATTCTTGTCATTTGAGCGACGGCTTATAGGTGCAAAACGGTTGCTGATAGGCCGCTAAATTGAGCGGTTCTTGTAGCAGAGAACGGCCAGGAACCGTGATCCGCAAAGCAAGAGAGACCGGGTGTGCGCGGCCAACCTGGAGTTAATTTTCGCACCGACCAGAACCAAAGCAGTAAGTACGATGGTCCAATAACCGTGGACTTGGGGGAGGAGAACTTTGTTTTTTGGTCGTGATCTGCCTGGGCAGATTTTTTTGGTTCCTATAAAAATGTAAAAATATTCATGTGGTAGCACCATGAAATTGGCCGATAAAAAGTTTCTCAAAACAACAAATAGTTTTCTTTGTATATCAGATACAAAAGTCGAAACAGTATTTTGGCGATCGATCGTGTATTGTGTGGGTGAAGGTGGGTTATAAAAGAAGTGGACGTTTAAACTCGTGGGCGTGGTTTCGGTTTTTTTTCGGAATGATTACGCAGTGGATCAGTGGCAGCGATAATGGGAGCAAGTTACATGTCTCGCGTGCAAATAGTTAGTTCAATCCTGTTGATTTTGGCCTTCGGCTCGGCTCAGGCTCAAATCGTTCATCCTGCCACCGGCACCTCCAACGTAGTGGTTTCAGGCGGTGAGACATTCCTTGATTTCGGGGAAGAAGAAAATTATCAAGACTATGAAGACGGTGTAACCAGCTTCTGTCCCTCCGCGGGTGGCCAAGTTAGCCTGTCGATCAATGAGTTCGCTGTTGAAGAGCAAGAAGGCTTAGGGGGTTGTTATGATACTGTGACCTTCTATGACGGCAGCACCACGGGAGCCCCGGTCATCTTTGCCGGTTGTGGCGATTCGGATTATCTGTGCGAAAACAATCTGGCTGCATGCATAGAATCAGGCGACAGCTTTACATCGACCAGCGATGATGGCTGCTTAACGGTAGGTTTCAGGTCGGATGCCTTGGTTACGTATTCAGGCTGGGATATGACCGTATCCATTTTCAGGGCTGTGCCTGATAGCAATTCGATACCGGCACTGAGTCCACTGGGCCTGCTGATATTGGTCATGACACTTATGCTGTCAGTTGGTAATGCTTTCGCCCGCAGCCGCCAATAGTGCCAATCCAAACAGCTTCCTGCTAGCGACGGATGAACCGGCGTCAGCCCATTTACTTTTTCAGCAAGCATCACTGATGCCGGTAATGATCCGGCCCAGACGGTACTGGTCATGGTTGACAATCAATATTGAACTGAATATAGGTGCTACCAGTGTTATTGTCCTGTTTTTCTACTTACGAACAAACTTACGCAGTTGGCCGGGTCCAGCCTATCGCATCAGCAAAAATGGAAGCTATTTAACGGCAACTATGCCTACCTAAGCTGTTGCTCAAATTACGTGAATTTGAGAGTCCTATTGGGCAACTGCCGGCCAGGAGCAGGAACATATCATGTCTCGCCGAAGATCTTATTTAAAGGAAAGTAACTGACCGCTATTTCCCCATGCACGGTAAACGGTCAAACAAGAATCACCCGTTTTCAACTTGGGTGGCCATAGCATGTTATTGAAACCTTGACTGAAGCGTCCCGTTCGTCGCCAGTTTTTGATCCATGGAATTACTAGACAACGAATGGTTCGAATCCGTATTTGTGCAGGAGTTCGGCCGGCCTCATCAGCTCAGTTGTGCCTTTTTAGTTTGCCCCGCCAGGCTGGTGTTACCCTTGATCGGTACCTGCTATCTTCTGCTGGGCAAAGAGTTTTTACGCTGACCCCAATTATTTGACCCCGATTATTCCCTCGCTCTTGCTATACCGAAACCCAACGTGAGCAATATCAGCAATAATAAGCCCAATTGATCGAGCGCAGGAACCGGCGGCGGCGGTGGCACGAACACGATGCCTGTACCTTGCTCTCCGGTGGCGCCATTGGCGGTAGTGGCGGTGACTGAAAATTGGTACCGTGCGTTGCAGTCGAGGCCAGTCACCATGGTCGACAGGGTGTCATAATCCGGTATGACCATGGTCTCGAGCACTGTGTCAGTGCCTGCTTTGAACCAGGATACAACGTATCCGCCAAACGTCCGGCCGCCCAGGTCCGGCTGCGTCCACTCCAGCAAAGCTGAGCCGCAGTTTGTCGATGTGACGGTCAACGATGGCGTCCCGATTTCACCATAAGGCGTGCCGGTGACCGTGTTGCTCCAGGGGCCGGGGCCGGGGTTGACGCCGCGCACCAGGAACCAGTATGTGTCGCCATTGGTCAAGCCGGCAACCTCGCCCGTCAATACATCCGGTGCATTGGAAATGGTTTGCAACGAGCCCGGATTGCCAGCGCCATCTTCACAATCTGTTCCGAGTGATGACGGGTCTGGAGTCGTGCCGGTGCCAAAACACACCTGGTACCCGGTGATAGCGCCGCTGACGGGGTCGGTGGGGCGGCTCCAGGAGAGGGTCACGGAGCCATCGGCAGTAGCGCTTACGGCCGTAGATGGCGCCAGTGTAAGTTGCACCGCGCCGATGTTCCGGGCGCCATTGCTATCGACCCTTGGATTACCCAGGGCATCGACCGTAATGGGCTGGCCGTCAATCGGGTTGAACAGCTCATTGGCACCACCGGCCGCCGCATCCGGAATGGCGTCAATCAGAACGCCGGGCGTGATCGTATCGCCAAGCAATGGGGTCACGGCAACAGGCCAGTAATTTGCACCCTGGACTTTGTTCGGCAAGCCAGGAGGCGCCGTAAGGAGGGCTGGCTGATCAGTGATGAGGCCCAGGTCGATGGCGCCTTGAGAAATCACGGGTTGAAGCCAGGTCAGGTCGTCTGCCGTGACGTTGCCCCCATCCGCCTCGCGAATCAAAACGCCTTCAATGTCGGGAAAATTCACGCCCACGGCGCTCTGCCGCAGATTGATCACTGAACCTTGCTTCGCGACCACACCCCCTCTGCCGTACAAGGCACACTGCAGACAGTCCAGAGAGTTTATGGAGAGGGTCGAGGCGATAACATTCACCACGGAAGTACCGCCGGCAATGATCTTCGCATATTCGTCTGTATGAAATCGGCCAAGAATGGCGGAATTGACGATGTTTGCTGTGCCACCGGTTATATTGATTCCACCGACCTCAATGAACCGACTACCGGTGATATTGGCCGTGCCGCCCCATTCAATCGCTCCACGACCACGTTCGAATGTCGTATTTTCTATGTTTAATTCGGCGGCGTCATCTGCGGAAATCATGGCCGATACCCAAAAGGTTCTTTGGTCTGGTGAACCTATGTCTTCGGCGCCGTTCTGGAACAACCTCAAATAAGAATTCGTGATGGTAAGGCTTGCATTGTCCTCCGCAGCATAAATACCGGGGCGGTCACATTTTTTGAACCAGTCGAATATTCGGACAATACTCATATTGTCCATCGACAAACTCGCGGATTCCCGAAGCGAGGCGAACGAGGTCAGGTCCGTCACCGTCAGGTCACGCATTTCCACCGAAACGCCATCTTCGATTCTCAGCAAACCTGGCGCCAGGGCCACGACTTTTGCGAACGCACCCAGGTCGGCAGGACATTCCCCGGGACGGTTTTTTACACCATCGAACGTGGTCCAAAGATTGAAGCCGGCAATACTCGCCCCATGACCGAGAATCTCGAGGTCATCTGTGACCACTCCAAGGTAAAACTGGTCAGGATCATTAGCGTCCAGCAGACCGCATCCGCCCGCCGTGAGGCCGGAGATGCTCAAACCGTTACTGAAGGAGATGGTGTCTTTACCTGGGTTGTTATTTGCCAGCTCAATTGCCGCTTTGATCGAACCGGGACCATCGCAGGATGTGGCAGTCACGGTATACGTCTCTGCTTTCAGAGCCGTGCAGAATACCAGCAAAATCAGTGAAATGACGACCAGGCTTAGACGTGGCATTTAATTATCCTCGTGATTTTTTTGAGCGCGCTATTCAAGCGATAACTTCTAAATGTTAACAACGGTAACCTGAGAGGACGGGCGCAATATGACTGCCTCGAAATTCTTCAAGTTGCGGTCACGACATCCCTCAGTTTGGACCCTGGCATAAGTTAATTTTGAAATGTAG
>JAPHTE010000278.1 GCA_026196445.1 Lysobacterales bacterium | reverse complement strand
AATTCGTCCAGGCATGAAATTCGGGCATCCCGAAGCACCTTCTGGGTTGCGCTACTGCGGCCTCCAAAAAAGTCCCTTACCCCCGCAAACATGTCCCGAAAGATGTTCATGCCAAAAACACATTCCGCAGTTACCACATCCAATGTTTTTATGACACGGTATCCTTCGAGCTGTGAGGCGGTGGTGACGGTGATGTCTGATGCTTTACCCATGTCTCAGCGGTCCATTTTTCAGCTTGCGTTCGAGTTCATTGGCAACCAGGCGAAGCGTTTCAACCGAGTGATCCACGTCATACGAATTCCGGATCTTGCTTAGTTCACTGGCGATTTGCCTGATTCTGTCCGGGTAGGATTCTGATCTGATTTTCATTGCTGCCCTCCACTTTGAAGTATATCAAAGCATAGTGCTGATGCCGGTAGCAACACGGCGGGTTCACATCTATTGGAATTGAGTATGCTGATAAACCCTTGATTGTTTCATTGATCCTGGACAATTGACCCAGATTCAAATGGATGTGAAGTAGAGTCCAATCTTAAAGGACGATGTCATCAACCTGTCGCTTGCTGAGACCCACTTTCTCCAGGGTTACCTCCCAGCGCGGATCGTCGTGAAGCGCGCGAAGGAAGGGCTCGGTGCGGATACCGAATACTGACTGCTTGTCATCGATTGCCTTGTCCAGCCACCTGAAGGCTTCGTCGACTTCGCCGCTCCAGGCGTGGACCAGGGCGATGAGATAGGCGGAATCCTGCGCATGTTGTTGCTCAAGCGAATCCAGTACACGATCGGCCGCTTCCCAGTCACCTGAATCATAATAAGCCAACGCCAGAATGGTCTGCCGCACCGACTCGTTTTCAAGGGTCTGCGCCGCCTTCTGCGCGGCCGTGGGTTGCTCCTGTAGTAATAGTGACAACGCCAGGTTGCCTTGCGCGGCGCTCATGCCCGGGCTCAAGGCCAGTGCCTTGCGGGCAGCCTGCTCCGCTTCGGCTGGACGGCCCAGGCGGATCAGCTGGTCCGACCGGTTGAAATAATTAACCGAGTTGGCCGGATCCAATTTGATGCTGCGTTCGATCAACTCCAGCGCTTCGTCCAGCCGCCCGAGGCGAACCGCCAATACCGAGTTATTGCCAAGCACGCTGGCATTGTTCGGCGCCAACGCTCGGGCGCGTCGGAAATGGGCTGCTGCTGCTTCGTAGTCGCGTTCCTGGGCCATGGCGACCCAGGCGCGAGCTGAATGCGCAAACGCGGAGTCCGGTGCCAGTGACAACGACCGGTCAATGGCCTCGGTGGCCAGCCGGTATCCTTCGGCCCGGGGTCGCTTACCCACGTTTACCTGGTTGATATAGGCAGAGCCGAGCAGAATCCAGGCGGGTGCGTACTCGGGGTCGATTTCGATTGCCCGCAACGCATATTCGTGCGCCAGGTCGAGGCCTGCGGCCGTGCGCTGCAGGAAGAAGTGCGAGCCCTGCAGGTACAGCGAATACGCGGCGGGATCCGTGCGGCGCGCGGTCGGGGGCCTACCGGTCAGTTGATGTTCAATCGCGGGCAGTACCGATGCCGCAATCTCGTCTTCTATCGCAAAGATATCGTCCAGGGTCCGCTCATAGGATTCGGACCAAACGTGGCGGTCAGTGGTCGCTTCGATCAGCTGGGCGGTGATGCGCACACGGTCGTCGAAACGACGCACCGAGCCCTCGAGAATGTAGCGCACACCCAGTTCCTTCGCGATATCGCCGATCTTCACGTTTCGGCCTTTGAAGGAAAAGGCGGAAGTCCGCGAAATCACCCGCAGGTCCGGCACGCGTGCCAACATATTGAGAAGTTCTTCGGCAATGCCGTCGGAGAAATACTCCTGTTTCGGATCAGCGCTCATGTTCACGAACGGCAGCACCGCGATGGACTGGTCGCCGAAGGACTCCAGCAGCGCCTCTGACCGCACCTGTTGGGTCGTCTCCTCAACGATATCAGCAATCCTTTCCGGCTCCAAAATGAACTTATCCACGGCGAAATAGCCCACCGCCAGGACCAATAACACAATGATGACGCGATCCAGCTTCTTGTCTGCTTTCCCCTCTTGGGATGCTTCGCGCTGTACGTCTTTTTCCAGCTTTAGGCCCTCGGGCGTGATCTCGAATATCCAGGAGAACACCAGGAACAGGGGAAAGCCGATGGCCAGCAGGGTGACGACGATGCGCGCAGGAGTATCGGAGAAACCGAATAATGGAAACAGGGTTGTGGACACCTCGCTTAATAGCCAGGCGCCGGCCAGATAGGCTATGGCCACCCGGAACACATTGCGGCGTTTGAGTTCGGTGAAGATGGACACCCGATACCCTCTTACTTTGATATTTTGCTCAAGAATACCGCAGAAAGACAGTTTGCCAAAACAACCAGGCATGGTGCGGCAGTGTTATCGAGTTCTGCGTATGACCGGTTGTTGCCCGCTGGATTTCTCAAATTCGTGTCATTTGGGCGACGGCTCAGCATTGCAAAGCAGCTCTTGACCTGACTATAACTTCATAGTTCAGACTGTTTCGTATCGTTAAGCAAGTTCAATACTAAACAGCAAGGAAGGTACAGCATGAAGATTAATAAAAAGCTTATTACGAGTTACCAGGACGAGATTCACTTATCTCACATGGTGATCGAGGGAACCAATGAAGAAATTGGTTATCAACTTGGGCGTTTAGCTAAAGAGGTGCACAACATCTGCAAATCCAGTGACATGGACCGCCCGGTTATCGTGAGTCAATATGACTATATTAAAGCAAACTACCCGGAACACTACGCCCGAATGATCGGCTTTGCGGCGGCATACGGCCATTGTCTGGATGATCAATATCTGGATTTTTCATTTTTTGGTGAAGTTCCTGGTGGGACCGCGTGCTCAGCCGTTTATTATCCACCAGCGATTACCACGACCGGATGCGGGAGCCTGAGCAGGAATCTTGACTTCTCAATCCCCAGTGATATCCGTAATCCCTCGTTCCCGTTTAAGCATTCTTATCTTGTTGAAATGCATCCTGAATCGGGTTATGCCTCTATTTCATTGTTTTGTTTTGAGGTATTTGGGTTGGCTTTGGAAGGAATTAATTCCGAAGGACTGACCGTCATTCATCTGGCGGACAAAGACACTCAATTTGACCATGAGAATTTGGCCACCGGAGCAACAGCTGAAGGGTTCAATGAATTTCTGCCCGTACAGTTTTTGTTGGATACGTGTTCAACGGCCAAAGAAGCCAAAGAAGCATTACAGCGCACGGAACATTATCATGTCGCTTTCGCGACGCATCTATTGGTTGCGGATAAAGAAGGAAATTCATTCGTATTCGAGTACTCACCTGACGGAACCAATAAAGTATTTGTGCAGGGCAGCAAAACAAATCCCCAGAAAATAACCAACTTTCAATTAAACCGGTTAACTGATGAAAGAATGGCGATTGAACTTAAATCCAGATCTTCTGAAAACGGGCTT
>JAPHTE010000433.1 GCA_026196445.1 Lysobacterales bacterium | reverse complement strand
TCGGTGATGGAAAAACCGGATATCGACCATATCGAGGGCCTGTCACCCGCTATTTCGATCGAGCAAAAATCCACTTCCCACAACCCGCGTTCCACAGTGGGCACCATCACCGAGATATACGATTACCTGCGCTTGCTGTTCGCGCGTGTCGGTACGCCCTGTTGCCCCGATCACGGCCAGCCACTCGAAGCACAGACCGTCAGCCAGATGGTCGACCAGGCCATGGCTCTGCCTGACGGCAGCAGGATGATGTTGCTCTCGCCAGTGGTACGTGACCGCAAGGGTGAACACGCACAGCTATTCGATGAATTGCGCGCACAGGGATACGTGCGGGTTCGGGTTGACGGTACCGTCTATCCGATCGATGAAGTACCCGCACTGGAACTGCGCCGCAAACACACGATCGAGGTCGTTATTGACCGCTTCAAGGTACGTGCAGACCTGAAGCAACGCCTTGCCGAGTCATTCGAAACCGCGCTGATACTGTCCGACGGCCTTGCGCTGCTATCACCGATGGATGAAAGCGGGGGCACGAGCGGCGCAACGGGAGAAAAACTACTGAGTTCGCGTTACGCCTGCGTGCAATGTGATTACAGCTTGCAGGAAATCGAGCCCCGCATGTTCTCCTTCAACAATCCGAACGGGGCCTGTCCCGCGTGCGATGGTCTTGGCGTGGCCGAGTTCTTTGACCCGGATCGCGTGGTGAACAACCCGCATGTCAGCCTGGCCGGCGGCGCCGTGCGTGGCTGGGACCGGCGCAACCCGTATTATTTCCAGATCATCAAGGCCTTGTCGGCGCACTACGGCTTTGACATCGAAACACCGTTCATCGAATTGTCCGAGCAACACCGCGATATCATCCTTTACGGCAGTGGCAAGGAAGTTATCGAATTCACCTATTACGGCGAACGTGGCACGCAGAAAAGGCGCCACGCTTTCGCTGGCATCATCCCCAACCTGGAACGCCGGTTCCGCGAAACCGACGCACGTATCGTGCGCGAGGAATTATCCAAGTACCAGTCGCAGAAGCCCTGTACCGAGTGCAACGGGCAACGTTTGAACCGCCAGGCAAGGCATGTGTTCGTCGATGACACCAACCTGCCGACCATCACCGCCTGGCCAATATTGCGCTGCCTTGAATTTTTTGAAAATCTTTCACTTGCTGGCCGCAAAGGTGAAATTGCAGAGAAGATCGTCAAGGAGGTTTTCGAACGCCTGCAATTCCTGGTTAACGTCGGTCTGGACTACCTGACACTGGACCGCAAGGCAGGCAGCCTGTCTGGTGGCGAGGCGCAACGCATCCGTCTCGCCAGCCAGATCGGGGCCGGGCTGGTCGGCGTGATGTATATCCTGGATGAACCATCCATCGGTCTGCACCAACGTGACAACGAGCGTCTCCTGTCCACGCTGACACGCCTGCGTGACATCGGTAATACGGTCATCGTCGTCGAACACGACGAGGAGGCCATCCGCACGGCCGATCACATTGTTGACATGGGGCCCGGTGCAGGGGTGCACGGTGGCGAGGTCGTGTTCTGCGGTAAACCGGAGGACCTGGTCAATAGTGACGCCACTCTGACCGGCCAGTACCTGTCTGGAAAAATGGAAATCGAGATTCCACGCCAGCGCTGCGAGGCTGACCCTAAAAGGGTGTTCAGCCTGATCGGTGCGCGCGGTAACAACCTGAAGAACGTGACTCTTGAAATTCCGGCGGGTCTGTTTACCTGTATCACCGGTGTTTCCGGTTCCGGTAAGTCCACCCTGATCAACGACACGCTGCACCGCGTGGCAGCCCGGGAACTGTACGACGCAAGCGCCCAGCCGGCCCCTTACGACAGCGTGGAAAACCTGCACCTGTTCGACAAAGTCGTCGATATCGACCAGTCACCCATCGGGCGCACACCGCGTTCTAACCCGGCCACCTATACCGGTCTGTTCACGCCAATACGTGAATTATTCGCGGGCACCCAGGAAGCACGTTCACGCGGCTACAAGCCCGGCCGCTTCAGCTTCAACGTCAAGGGTGGTCGCTGCGAAGCCTGCCAGGGTGACGGCTTGATCCGTGTTGAAATGCATTTCCTGCCAGATATCTATGTACCCTGCGATGTCTGTCATGGCAAACGCTACAACCGCGAGTCGCTCGGCGTGCACTACAAGGGCAAGAATATCCACGAGGTGCTGGAAATGACCGTCGAAGTCGCGCTGGATTTTTTTGCACCGGTGCCGGTCGTCGCCCGCAAGCTGCAAACACTGATGGATGTGGGACTGTCCTACATCACGTTGGGCCAAAGTGCGACAACCCTGTCCGGCGGTGAGGCTCAACGTATCAAGCTGGCCAAGGAGTTGTCAAAGCGCGATACCGGCCAGACCCTGTATATCCTCGATGAGCCGACAACCGGTCTGCACTTCCATGACATCAGGCAGTTACTGCAGGTATTGCATCGATTGCGCGACCACGGTAATACCGTGGTCGTAATCGAACATAACCTGGATGTCATCAAAACCGCCGACTGGGTTATCGACCTGGGGCCGGAAGGTGGCGACCGCGGTGGTGAGATCATCGCTACAGGAACACCCGAACAACTGGCCAGGAAACCGGTCTCACACACCGGGACCTTCCTGGCCAGGTTGTTTGACCGACACGCTTTACTGCAAAAGAAGTCCGCCTGATTTTCTTAACGGCGCAATTCAGGATTCAAAATGCTGGAAATCATCGATCATGGCAGTACCCGGGAAATCCGCATGGCGCGGCCACCGGTCAATGCACTCAACCCCGAGTTCGTCGGTCTGCAATTCGCAGCGCTAAACGATGCGGTAAAACAAGCGGACGCGGTCGTGCTTTCGGGGTTACCCGGAATTCTTTCCGCCGGCCTTGACGTGGTGGAACTGCTGCCTCTGGGCCGCACGGACATGCTGGCGTTCTGGTACGACTTCATCGGCCTGATGGAAGCTATCGCCTGTGCACCTGTGCCGGTGGCGGTGGCGATTACAGGCCACGCCCCGGCAGGTGGCGCACTGCTCAGCCTGATGGCCGACTACCGTGTCATGAGCCGCGGTGCATACAGGATCGGCCTGAATGAAACCCGGGTCGGGCTGGTATTACCGCCTTTATTGCAGCAGGCCATGGCGCGTGTGGTCGGGCCCCGGATCGCTGAGAAATTGATCGTGCCGGGCACCTTGATTTCGCCGCAGCAAGCCCTGGAAATTCAGCTGGTCGATGCGCTGCAAGACGGATACGAAGACACCGTCGGGCACGCCGTGCAGTGGTGTGAAGAGCTTTTGGCCCTGCCACGCGACACCATGCTGGCCAACCGGGAAATTGCGCGCACCGATTTGAAACAGGCTTTTTCCACGATCACTGGTGTCGCCGCAGATGCTCTCACCAATTCATGGTTTTCAGATGAAACACAGGTCGTGTTGCATGATTTCGTGACCAAGCTGAAGAATAAAGGCTGATATCACTCAGGGTTTAACCGGCCGGGATGCATCCCGGCACCATTCGCTCCAGGACCCGGCATACAATTTTCCGCATGGCAGGCCGGCCAACTCGCTGGCAAACAGGTTCAGGCAAGCCGTCACGCCTGAACCGCACATGTGTACCAGTTCCTCTGCGGGACGATCGCCACGCAAGCTTTCAAACCCACGCCGGATGTTTTCGACCGGTTTGAATATACCCCCTGGGGTCAACACCTCGGTATACGGATAATTAACTGCGCCCGGTACATGTCCCGCCACCGGATCGATGGGCTCCACCTCGCCTTTGAACCGCTCGTTTGCACGGGCGTCCACCAGGACGATCTTTTGCACCGGCAGGTCGCGGGTGACGTCCGGGGTGGATAGCACCATGCCAGCTTGTGGACTCAAATCCGCCGTTGGCGCCCGCCCGGCCGTCGCTGCCCCGTTTTCGAGTTCAAAACCAGCATCACACCAGGCTTGGATACCGCCGTCGAGCAAGGCGCCGCAATCGTGTCCAAAATATTTCATCAGCCACCACAAGCGTGAAGCGATCGCACCGCCCGCATCGTCATACGCCACCAGCAGTTTTCCGGGTGACCAGCCGCTGCGGGCCAGGAATGCAGCGAACGCATCCGGGCCCGGCAAAGGGTGGCGGCCGCTGGTAGCGGTCACCGCGCTGGATAGGTCCTCTTCCAGGTGAGCATAGACCGCGCCGGGAATATGTCCCTCGAGATAGTGGTCACGGCCAATATCAGGCCTGGCCAATTCATGGCGGCAGTCTGCGATGACGCAGTCGCCATCCTGCATGGTGGCGTGCAATTCATGTGCTGTGTAAAGAATCTTTCTTGACGTCATTTCGTTCCATTCCAATTGCCCAGGCGGTGACCCAGGTTCAGCAGGATGCCAGCCGTGATACCCCATATTATGTGACCCTGCCACTGCAATGACGAAGTCACACCGGTTCTGCCATTCCGTTCATATCGATGGTGCGTGTAGTTGTCGTAATTAACCGCCAGTTTCATCGGCACGGTGAACACCTCGGATACCTCGTACTCGTTGGGTTTCCAGACAAACATTGGATCAATCAGGCCGACCACCGGCAGGACACGGTAATCAGAAATCGTATCCAGACGGTCAAGGAAACCCACTGGAGAGACCTGGGAGAAATCCAGCCCAATCTCCTCCTCCGCCTCGCGCAGGGCGGTGGAGATTGCTGAGCGGTCTTCCCGGTCGACCGCGCCACCAGGAAAACTGACCTGGCCAGGATGCTGCGGCAAGGTGTCGGCGCGCACCGTCAATAGAATTTCCGGCTCCGGTTTATCGAGGATGGGTACCAGCACGGCCGCGGTACGGCCGGGGCGTGCCTCGGCAGGGCCTGGCCTGCCAAAATCCTTGACCTCAAGCGCAGCCACACCCGCATCGAACGGTGATACTGCATCGAACAGGGCACGGTACAATTCAGAAGGCATAGATGGTTATGGTACTAAGCCTGCGCAACACTGAACAGACCTTTCCGGAAAGAAACCCCACCCCGGGAAAGACGGATGGTTTACCTTTTCAGCAGGCAAAAAAAAGCCGGGCAACAGACGCTGCCCGGCTAGATAATGGATAAATCCTATTGCGGGAGAATTTCAATCAGTTTCAGATCGAACATCAGAGCCTCGTTCGGGCCAACCGGTGGGTTGCCGCGGGCGCCAAATGCCAGCTCAGGCGGAAGGAAAACCTGCCAGGTCGAACCTGCTTTCATCAGCGGCAGGACTTCCTGCCAGCCCGGCAGCACTGCATTCACGTTAAATTCTTCCGGGGTGCCGCGGGCAAATGAACTGTCAAATTCATGTCCATCCATCTTGGAGCCGCGATAGTGCACGGAAACCTTGCTTTCGAGTCCAGGACGTGGCCCTTCACCTTCTTCGATAATGCGGTACTGGACGCCACTGGGCAGTACGACAATTCCGGTCTTGGACTTGTTGGCTTCCAGGAATGCCTCGCTCTTGGCCTGGTTTTCTTCAGACAATTTACGGAATTGTTCGACCTGCTCGGCACGTACCTTTTCCTGGAGGTCCGTCAACAGGGTGCGCATCTCTTCCACGCTGACCTTGGGATCGTTCTCTGCGACCGCGTCACGAATGGCGGTGATCAGAGATTCCACGTTGAATTCAGTACTGCGCCGCTTGATATCGGCACCGATGTCCCAGCCTACTGCATAGCTGAGCTTGTCTTTATCTGTTTCGACACCCTGGGCCAGGACAGAGCCTGATACCAGCATGATTAAAATTGTAAGTGCGAGTGTGGATCGCATTGAGTATTCCTCCAGAGGATTTCAGCTTTCGGGCTTTTCGCCGTTTATAAAGGGTGGCTATTCTACATGAGCAACCTTGGAAATGTCATGCCCCAGGTCAATTCAATTCGACCCTGAACAGCCAGATAGACTGTGCCGGCCGTCTCGAGTTCAACCACCTGTTGGCTAATTTAACCAACACCTGAAGAGATAATTTCACCAAATTTGCACAATATAAATAAAACCGCTTCAATATCCGTATGTTACAGACGGTACAAATTTTGGCACGAAGCGTGCATTAATACTGCTACAGAATTTTTCGCAGGAGCACGAACTATGAGTATTTTTTCCAGATTCACCGATATTATCAACGCCAATATCAATTCCTTGCTGGAAAAAGCTGAAGACCCGGAGAAAATTATCCGGCTGATGATCCAGGAAATGGAAGATACGCTGGTTGAGATCCGTTCTTCAGCGGCCAAGTGCATCGCCGACCGCAAGGAGCAGAACCGTTACCTCGATTTCCTGGAACGTGAACAGGAAGGCTGGGCCAAGCGCGCGGAGCTGGCGATCCGCCAGGACAGGGAAGACCTGGCCCGGGCGGCGCTGGCCGAGAAGCAAGCCCTGGCTGATGAAATGGAGCAGACCAGGCATGAAACAAAAATGCTGGATGAGCAACTCGAAAAGTTCAACTCGGATATCACCCAGTTACAAAGCAAGTTGAATGACGCCAAGACCCGTCAGCGCAGTATCGTCATTCGTCACAAGACGGCGACCTCCCAGTTGGCGGCGCGTAAACACATTCACGATGACACAATCGATGAGATGTTGTTTCGGTTCGAAAACGCTGAACGTCGTATCGACCGGGTCGAAGCGCAAGGTGAATCGATGGAAATGGGCCGGCGCAAGGGCCTGGCCGAAGAGATCGCAGGCCTCGAAGACAATGACCGAGTCGAGGACGAACTCGCAGCATTGAAAGCCAAGGTCAACAAAACCGAAAAAGCTGAAAAAGCCAATAAGACGAACAAAGCCGAGCAGGAGAAATAACCATGGGTGAAGTAATTGCCATTGTATTTCTGACCGTTTGCGCGCCGTTGTGGATCATCTTTCACTACACCACCAAGATAAGAATGTCCAAAGGCCTGACAGCTGAGGACGAAAAAATGCTGACCGAGGTGTGGGAGTCCACCAAGCGCATGGAGGACCGTATCCAGACGCTGGAACGAATCCTGGACATCGAAGCACCGACCTGGAGGCAGCAGTCATGAATGCTGTCAACGAACGAAATAATCCCCACCGTCTTTACCGGGACAAGGACAACGCCATACTGGCAGGTGTGTGTGCCGGGCTGGCCAACTATTTCGGTCTCAACAGGAAGGGGTTACGGCTCGTCGTCGTATTGGGCACGCTGTTCTTCTTCCCGTTCGTGGTACCGGCATACATCATCCTGGCCATAATCCTGCCGGTCAAGCCCGAAGCCCTCTACCAGGACGAAAGCCAGGAGAAATTCTGGCGTGGTGTGAGCATGGCGCCGTCGGATGTTTTCAGTAACCTCAGCCACCGGTTTCGTGAACTCGACCTGCGTTTGCAGAAGATGGAGACTTATGTCACGTCGAAAGAGTTCGAAATGGACCGGGAGTTGGGCAGGCACTCGCGCTAACGACTTGTTCAAGCACGGGATTGCGGTAAAGGGAATGATTATCAAGTTGTTTTGTAACGAATTGGACGTTTCTCACGTCAACTAATTAGAGACGGGGTAGTCTGAGTAACAAAGCCATAGATTACCTGACCATGACAAGCAAAGGATTAGATAAACATGAACCAATTTGAATCCAACACAAGCAGCGCTCTGGTAGAGACGATACCCCTGTTTGCTTCGGTCTGGGTGGCTCTTTATTACATGCTGCGCAGGAACTTCCAGGAACGCCGTTTGGCGGCTATCGAGCCCACCGAAGAATAACCCGGCAGGGCATCAACGGGCACACCTCAACGAGCACACCTCCCCAAGACACGCAGGAAATATATCCCGCCGGCACACGCGTCATCCTGAATCCCTTACAATGCACCTCTCAATCCCAGAAATGAGGTGCGTGAATGAAATCCTCAAACATCCAAGTCGACACCGACCAGCGCACCATGCGCATTACCATCGATCGCCCGAAAAGCCTCAATGCGCTGAACACACGGACCATCGAAGAACTGAGCCAGGCCATCGACCAGGCGGCAAGTGACGATGAAATCCGAGTCGTGGTCATCACCGGTGCAGGTGATAAGGCGTTCGTAGCAGGTGCCGATATTGCTGAAATCCAGGCCCTTGATGAAAATGGTATCCGCGCATTCGGCGACCTTGGTCACGCGACAATGAACAAGATCCAGCATCTCGGCAAACCGGTGATCGCGGCGGTGAATGGCTATGCACTGGGAGGTGGTTGTGAACTGGCGTTGGCCTGTACATTGCGAATCGCCTCGGACAACGCCTTGATCGGCTTGCCGGAAATCACGCTGGGTATCATCCCGGGTTTTGGCGGTACGCAAAGACTGACCCGGATCACCGGCAGTGGCCGCAGCCTGGAGATGATGCTGACCGGTAAGCCCATCAGCGCCCAGAAAGCGCTGGATTGGGGTCTGTTCAACCAGGTGGTCGGGCAGCAGGATTTAGCCAGTGCGACCCACAAACTGGCGGCGCACCTGGCAAAATCAGCACCACGTGCCATGCGCAGCATCATCGATGCAGTCAATCAGGGTATGGACCTGCCGCTCGAAGACGGTCTCAAGATTGAAAAAGACCAATTTATAAAGATCTGCCGGACAAAAGACATGCGCGAAGGCACTACGGCTTTCCTGGAAAAACGCAAGGCAGTCTTCAGGGGCGTCTAGCGCCGAGAATACACCGGCCAGAACGGTTTTAACCGCTCAAACGTTCATTTACCCGGAGTGTGGGTGAAAATCTTTTTCGCCAGCGGTCACTTTCAGGTCCAACCGGTTTTCCTGCGGAGGTAAGGGGCAGGTTGAATAGGGGTTGAACGCACAGGGTGGGTTATAAGCCTTGTTGAAATCAACCACCAGGCGGCCGTTTGCCGGCATGCCCTCGCTGTACAGGAAACGTCCGGCCCCGTAAGTGCCATGGCCAGTGGTGCGGTCGGCAAAAATAAACCACAGGTCGCGGGAATGCGCATCACCTATGGCCAGCAGTTTGTGGGTTGTTCCGTCCCGGTCAAACTCAAAGCTACCGAATATCGGCATTTCATTGACCTGTCCAAGCACGTTGGAAATTTCGATGGCCGTACCCTGTTCGGCCTGGATGAAACGACCATCGATGCGCCAGGACAGGTCGACCGGATAATTGTCCACGCCTTCAAAATTCAACAACGCCGGGGCCTGTGAGTCCTTGACCCGGAGGGCGTAGGACTCTCTAAAAATGACATAGAAACTCACCTTGCCACTCGCCACCAGCGTGGGCTCTCCAGCAACATCTGCGACCAGTTCCGCCTCGGCGGAAGGCTCACCGTCAATGGATACGTTTTCTGTATCAGCGCTGACAAAACGCAGTTCGTCACCCTTTACGAACACGCTACCCCAATGCTCGACGCCACCGGCGAGGCGGATATCATTATCCGCACTGCTACCGACGCGGTTTTCCCCCTCCTTGAGCCACTCGAGACCGACCAGCGTCAACCAGCCATCAGGTCGAGACAGACTCGCGTGCCGTTTTGCCCGCCAGGCTTCGATGCTCACCTGATGGTTTTCAGCCTGTTGTTGGGTGTCCTTTTGTGAATCCAACGCCAGGCCTGGTGAAACATACGCAAGCGTGAGTAACACAGCTGGAAATAAGACCAACGCGCGTTTTAATATTTTTAAAAAAGTCATCTCATTCTTCCATAAATGTCTTCAAAACGCTCAATGTCGTCTTCGCCAAAATAATCACCGGTCTGGACCTCGATCAGGTGTGCATCCTCTGCCCCGGGATTTTCCAGGCGGTGCAGGGTCTCAACCGGGATGTAGGTCGACTGGTTGGACTCGAGCAGGAATTCATCATCACCGCGTCGGACTTTCACCGTGCCACGCACGACGGTCCAGTGCTCCGCCCGGCGGCGGTGCTTTTGCAGGCTCAACACCTGTCCCGGCTTGACGACCAGGCGCTTGACCTTGCAGTCATCTGCATCTTCGAGGATGGTGAAACTGCCCCACGGGCGATGGACCGTCTTGTGGAAACTGACCGCCTCGTGTTTCAGGTCCGCCAGTTGGCTCACGACTTCCTTGACGTCCTGCGCCTGGTTACGGTCTGCGACCAGCACAGCGTCACCGGTATCCACGATAATCAGGTCCTTGACGCCCACGGCCGCCACCAGCCGTTCCCCTCCCTGGACGAAACAGCCCTTCGAACCTACCATCACCGCCTTACCGCGGATGCTGTTACCACTCTCGTCCGACTCGTAAAGTTCGGAGATGGCCTTCCAGGAACCGATATCACTCCAGCCAAAATTACTGGCGACCACGGCGGTATTATCGGCCCGCTCCATGACCGCATAGTCAATGGAAATTGACGGACACTCAGCGAACGGATCGGCCGGGAATTCAATGGGTGAAGATGTTTTATCAGTGGCTGCCCACACACGCCGTGCAGCCTTATATACATCCGGTGCAAACCGCTTCAGGGAGTCGAGGAAGGTTCCGGCCTGGAAACAGAACATGCCGGAATTCCAGTAATATTCCCCCGAGTCGAGGTACTTGCGGGCAGTTGCCTTGTCAGGCTTTTCAACAAACTCGGCGACCCGGTAACCACCTTTGTCCGTTATAGCCTCGCCCTTACGTATGTACCCGTAACCCGTTTCAGCATGGGTCGGGAAAATACCGAATGTCACCAGCAAGCCCTGCTGTGAAAGCCTGGTCGCCTCTTTAACCGATTCTGCAAAGGCCTCCAGGTCGGCGATCAGGTGGTCGGCAGGCATGACCAGCATGGATGCCTTTTCTCCCGCGCTGTCCCGGACACTCATGGCCGCCAGCGCGATGGCCGGCGCAGTGTTCCTCCCCATGGGCTCGAGCAGGAATTTTTCATTGCCGGTACCGGGGAGCCCGGCATACAGGTCACGCGTATAGAAGAAATAATCACGGCTGGTAACGGTGATGACCGGTGCACCCCCGGCTACCGCCCTGGCCCGGAGCAGTGTTTTCTCCGCCAGCGTTTCACCGTCTACCAGTTCCATGAACGGCTTGGGGTGTGCGCGGCGCGACACCGGCCACAATCGTGTACCCGCGCCCCCGGACAATATCACCGGGATCAAGGTTTGGGTTGCACCCGTCTCACTCATTCCAATTCCTTTTTCCTGATCTCATCGATCACTGTGCGCAACGATTCGTCGAATACTGCCGGGCTGATGTCAAACACCTCTCCGATCCGGCTCGTATCCAGGATCGAGTAATGTGGTCTTTGCGCCGGTTGCTGGAATCCTGAACTGGGCACAGGCTCAATATCCGGTGGGCCATCCAGCAGTCCCGCAGATTGCGCCAAGCCGAAAATCTCGTGTGCAAATTCATACCAACTCAGTGGGCGGTCGTCGCAATAGTGGAACACGCCGTTTTCAGCAGCACTGCCCGAAGCCTGCCACCTGGCGATGACCGCATCGGTTGCGAGAGCCAGGTTCCTGGCCCAGGTCGGACAACCGCGCTGGTCGTCCACGACCTTGAGAGACAGACCCCTTCGCGCCAGGTTCAACATGCTCAGCACAAAATTGCTGCCGTGCGATGAATAAACCCATGACGTCCTCAGGATCACGTGCTTACAGCCAGTAGCAGCCACGGCACGTTCCCCGGCCAGCTTGCTGTCGCCGTAAACGCTCAGCGGGTCAGGTAAATCCGCCTCACGGTAGGGCCTGTCGGCCTGACCGTTGAATATGTAGTCGGTTGAATAGTGAACCAGGCGCGAATCATTGCGTTGGGCCCAATGCGCCAGGCGCCCCGGCAAGGCAGCGTTGATATCGCAGGCCGTGACTGGGTCCTGCTCAGCCTGGTCGACCGCCGTGTAGGCAGCCGTGTTAACGATCAGTTCAGGGCGCAGTCGGTTCAGCAAGACTTCCAGTTTGCCGCCGTCGTCCAGGTCCTGAGTCATCCAGTTGGACGTCGCCCATCGTGGTCTACTACGGTCCAACGGAGTAACACGACCACGTTGGTTCAGTAGTGGCAGCAGTTCGCAGCCGAGTTGGCCAGCCGCACCCGTTAACAGTATATTCATGGAACTCCCGGTGGCAGGCGATCGGTTGGTACATCTGTTAATCGTGGCGCCACACGGTCCTTACCGGATATTGTTTCCGGCTGGCAGGGCCACTTGATGGCGATTTCCGGATCATCCCAGGCGATCGCGGCATCGTGTTGCGGCGAATATTCCCGCGTGCAGTGGTAATGGAACAGGGCGTAATCACTCAAGACCAGAAAACCATGCGCAAAGCCTTCGGGGATGTACATCTGGCGATGGTTGTCTGCGCTCAGCTCTGTCCCGGCCCATTGTCCGAAAGACGCCGAACCTGGGCGAATATCCACCGCCACGTCAAAAATACGGCCTGTCATGACCGAAACGAGCTTACCTTGTGGTCGTTGATACTGGTAATGCAGCCCTCTTAAAACCCCCTTGACGGAGCGGGAAACATTGGCCTGGGCAAACGAGGCTGGCAGACCGTGCGATCCATAAGCACTGGCTTTCCAGCTTTCCATAAAGTATCCCCGGTCATCACCGTGTACCCGGGGTTCGATGATGACGACACCATCGAGACCGGTTTCAAGAAGTCTCAACCGTTCGGTCCCCTTTCCAGCAACTCAATCAGGTACTCGCCGTATCCACTGTTACGCAAAGGTTCGGCAAGTTCCAGTACACGGCCCTTGTCAATCCAGCCCTGCAGGAAGGCGATTTCCTCCGGGCAGGCCACTTTCAGGCCCTGCCGCGCCTCTATGGTCTCGATAAAACTCGATGCCTGTTGCAGGGACTCGTGGGTGCCGGTGTCCAGCCAGGCGTAACCCCTGCCCAGACACTCGAGGTGCAGGCTGCCGTCGTCGAGATAACAACGGTTCAAATCTGTAATTTCAAGCTCACCTCTCGCCGATGGTTTCAAATCGCGGGCGAACTGGCAAACGCGTTCATCATAAAAATACAGACCGGTGACCGCGTAGTTCGAACGTGGTTTGGCGGGTTTTTCCTCAAGGCCCAACACGCGCATGGAGTCATCGAACTCGACCACACCATAACGCTCCGGGTCACGCACCCAGTAACCGAATACCGTGCTGCCTTCCGATCGCATCATGCACCGGGTCAACAATTCCTGGAGTCCGCCACCATGAAATATATTGTCACCCAGGATCAGGCAGGACGGGTCGCCCGCTATAAACTCCTCGCCGATCAGGAATGCCTGCGCCAGGCCGTCAGGACTCTCCTGGACGGCAAAAGAAATATTGATCCCCCACTGGCTGCCGTCACCCAGCAATTGCTGGAAGAAGGCCTGCTCGTGTGGAGTGGTGATGACCAGGACCTCGCGTATCCCTGCCTGCATGAGGGTGGATAGCGGATAATAGATCATCGGCTTGTCGTATACGGGCAGCAGTTGCTTGCTGATTACCCGCGTAATCGGGTACAGGCGCGTACCGCTACCCCCGGCCAGAATGATGCCTTTTCTGTTTTTATTCATCGAGTAAATACCCTTCTTGGTTACCAATGTTGGTGCGCTGCTTACAGGTATACGCGTAATCCCAACACTCCTGGCAAGCTAGCCCAATGAGCGGCGCCCTCAGAACGGGATATCGTCGTCATCAAAGCTACCGCCGCCGGAATCTGCAGGGTCCGGGGCTTTCTGTGCCTGCTGGTTGCTCCTGAATCCACCTTGGTCACCTTGCTGGCGGGCGGGTGCATCTCCACGGCTGCCGAGCATTTGCATTTCATTGGCGACGATTTCGGTCGTATACCGGTCCTGACCGTTCTGGTCCTGCCATTTACGTGTTTGCAATTTGCCCTCGATATACACCTGTGAGCCCTTGCGCAGGTATTCGCCCATGATCTCGGCCAGGCGCTGAAACGCTACAACCCTGTGCCACTCGGTCTTCTCGACCCTCTCATTTGTCTGCTTGTCATTCCAGCTTTCACTCGTCGCCACGGTAATATTTACTACTGCAGCACCACTGGCAGTGTATTTGACTTCCGGGTCCCGGCCCAGGTTGCCCACCAGAATAACCTTGTTCACACCTCTTGCCATCTAGCATTCTCCTGCTGTGCGAAGACCTGCTCCGCAGTTAAAAATCAGACCTTGAAGTGTAGCATATACCGTCAGGCCTGCCGTCTCATACCAATGGATCTCAACCATAGCAACATGCCTACTGACCAGCATGCGCAGAGTGATCCAGCCACGCTCAAGGTGATACTCTCACCGCTTGTTTCCAGTAACCAACCACCTCCCAGACCGCCAGCAAAAGCGCCCAGGAATTGAAACGTCGTGTAAAGACCCATTTTTTGTCCACGACCACGTTCTCCGGTCACCCGACTCACCATCGACGGCATTGCCGCTTCGAGCAGGTTGAATGCCAGGAAAAACACCACTACAAACAACAGCAACAGCAGCAACGAGCCGCCCAGTGACATCAAGCCGAGCGCTATGCCCAGTAACAGGAAGGCCAGCGTTATGGCTGTGCTCTCCTGCCCGCCCGAGCCGATACGTCTCAGCAGCGGAAACACCAGCAATACGGAGCCCAACACCGCGGGCACATAGATACGCCAGTGGTATTCCAGGCCCAAGCCATACTGGCTGAGCAGCATACCCGGCAAGACCACGAATAACAGGGTCATGACCGCATGCAGCAAGAATACCGATAGTGCAAACAACCAGACTATGGACGAACGCCCGGCTTCCTGTAGGTCATCTTCCCGCCTGGTTTGCGCAGCCGGCATGCTCAACACCAGCAGCATACCCAGCGCGGCAAGACCAGCGGTCAACCAGAACATACCGTGCAGGCCCAGCAGGGTCGCCAGCGGTACCGCGATGACCATGGACAACAGGAATGATGTGCCGATCGCCATACCGATAATAGCCATGACCACGCTGCGGTTTTGCGCACGTGTATGGTCTGCAGCAAACGCCAATGCCACACCGGCAATGGCGCCGCAGCCTTGCAGGGCTCGGCCCATGATCAACATCGTCATGGATTCGGACAAGGCTGCCAGTACCCCGCCCAATCCAAACAGGGCCAGGCCTACGAGCAACATCGGACGGCGGCCAAAGCGGTCGGACAACTTTCCAAATGGCTGCTGCAGCGCAGCCTGTGTCAAGCCATAAATACCCACGGCCAGGCCTGCAGTAGTGGGGGTGAAGCCCGGTATATCGGCCGCCAGCAACATGAATACCGGCAGGATCATGAACAGGCCGAGCATGCGAAACGCAATGACGCCAGCCAGGGTCAGGCCGGTGCGTAACTCAGATGAATCCAGTTGTGCAAACACGCATTTTCCTTCAGGGTCTGAATAATGTCGGGCCGCTAATGTTCATATCCCGAATGGCAGCACAGTATAGGGTGTGCCAGTGAATAAATCATGATTGCCTTCCCGCCGCAACACAATCATTTATAATCCCCGAAACTGCAGAGCGACCGTATGATCTCCAGCCACGAAACAACAAGCAGATCCGGGCAATCGCCACTGGAACAGATTATCACCCTTAGCGCGCCGGACATGGCGCAGGTGAATGAGTATATCCATGATAGTCTGAAATCCGACGTAGTGTTGATCAACCAGATCGCGAATTACATTGTCTCCAGTGGCGGCAAACGACTGCGCCCAATGTTGCTGACGCTATGCACCCGGGCCTGTGGCTACCAGGGGAAAAAGCACGTGCCACTGGCCGCCATCATCGAGTTCATACATACCGCCACCCTGTTGCACGACGACGTCGTTGACGAGTCGGACCTGAGACGCGGCCAGCAAAGCGCACACGCCATCTGGGGCAACGCAGCCAGCGTGCTGGTCGGGGATTTCCTGTATTCACGCAGTTTTCAGATGATGGTGGGACTGGATTCCATGCGTATCATGGACGTGCTGGCGGAAACGACCAACACCATCGCCGAAGGCGAGGTACAACAGCTTTTGAACATGGGTGACCCGGAAGTCGATCGGAGCCGGTATATGCAGGTCATTGAAAACAAGACCGCCAAGCTGTTTGAAGCCGCCTGTAAGCTGGCTGCCATCATCAGCGACCAGCCATCGGAGGTTGAAGACGCATTGGCGGTTTACGGCAACCGCCTCGGTGCGGCCTTCCAGATCGCGGACGATGTACTCGATTACACGGGTGACGCTGAGACCATGGGCAAGAACGCCGGTGACGACCTGGCCGAAGGCAAGCCGACACTGCCCCTGATCATCGCCAGGGAACGCTGCAGTGAAACTGAAAGGGAACTTCTGGATGCTGCGATCAGAAACGGTAGCGTGGCAGACTTGCAACCGATCCTGGATATCATCCGCGACAGCGGCGCACTAAGCTCGGCCATGGAAGTTGCGCGAGACCATGCCGCCGAGGCCCGGCAGGCTATCGGTTTGCTACCTCCATCAACCTGGCGTACGGCGCTGGAACAACTGTCGGATTACAGTGTCGGCCGTAACCGCTAGCGGACCGTGACGGCCCGCTAGCGCTTTTTCCGTCTAAATGCACCCTGGACAGTAATTCAGTTGTCCAGCTTTGCATTCCACTCGGATACACGGGCCGCCTGCCGCTCGAGCAGGTCATCACCACCCTTGATGGAAACGGAGATGATGGCATCGCCACCCGCAATGGAGTTCACCACTGCCTGGTCCTCACTGGAAACCACGCTGCCAAACACAGTGTGTTTACCGTCCAGCCACGGGGTTTCCACATGGGTGATGAAGAACTGGCTGCCGTTAGTGCCTGGCCCTGCATTGGCCATAGATAACGTACCGGGTGAATCGTGTCTGAGTTCCGGAGTACATTCATCCTCGAACCTGTATCCCGGGCCGCCGGTGCCCGATCCTTGCGGACACCCACCCTGGATCATGAAGTTATCGATCACCCTGTGGAAGTTGAGATTATCGTAAAACCCGCGTTTGGCCAGGTTAACAAAGTTGGCAACCGTGACCGGCGCTTGCTGGGGGTACAGATGCAAGTTGATTACACCTTTGTCGGTTTTGATTTCCGCCAGGATTTCGTTGGATGAATCCGTCATGTTGAGACTCCGTATTTATGAAAATGTATTTGCTACCAATATTGAAACTAATAGCGTGGTGTCGATGTCTATGTATTATAGAGGCCGCGGGCAATGGTCTCTCCCTCATGCCAATTGGGTATATGCACTCCTCACCCTCTGTCCCGCGGCCTTTTTTTATGGGCGCCCGGCACATGGACCTGACGGGTAACTAGGGGTTCCGAGCGTCATTTTCAATGCCTGCGAGCTGTGAAAAGCGGTTTCCGCGGTCGATGTAATCCCGGAAATGCGGAAAACTGGGTGCGCCTGGCGACAAAAGGATACAACCGCCAGCGGGTACCAAATCCTGCGCCAGCACCACGGCATCTTCGAGGTTAATTGCCTGGTGCAGTCCCCCGGCTGGCGACATCCCAGCCCTTTCGAGGCTGGCAAATATTTTCGGGCCGTTGTCAGGCAGCGTAATGATCGCGTGTGGCAGGTAAGCCGCCACACCAGCGGCGAAACTATCCCACTCCAGCCCCCGGTCCATTCCACCCAGTAACAGGACAACGTCCTCGTGGCCGATGGTTTCAAGTGCCGCTGTCACAGACACCGGCGTGGTGGATATGCTGTCATTGACATAGCGCACACCCGCGTTCTCACCGATGAGTTGCAACCGGTGTGGCAGACCTTCGAATGACGCCAGTGCCTGGTCCATGTTCGGGACCTCAATATTCAGCTTGTCCAACAGGGTCAATACCGCTGCCAGGTTGTGCATATTGTGCTGGCCCCGCAATGCTGCCGGCGCCTTGACTCGGGACCCGTCATGGCTGTCGACCTCAGCAATTCTGGCCCACCAACCGCGTTCATGGTTAAACCAGCTGATACCGCTGTGCCAGGTCAATTGCTCGCGCAGATACGGGTCTGCATAGTTGGCCACGATACGGCCGTTCCCCGCCAGGTCCGCCAGTCTCAGCTTGTCACGCGTATAGCGCTCATAACCACCGTGCCAATCGAGGTGTTCCGCGCTCAGGTTGAGTAGTACCGCGACTTCAGGACTGGCTTCCAGGTCTGCGAGTTGGTAACTGGACAACTCCAGCACCCACCAATCGATATCCTGAGTATCACAGTCAAGCATCGGTTTACCAATATTGCCGGCGAGGCAAGTACTAAAGCCTGCACAATTGAGCAGGTGAGCCGTCAATGCCGCTGTCGTACTTTTGCCCATGGTGCCGCTGATGCAGATGGTTTTAGCCTGTGGATTCTCCGCAAACCAAAGGTTGCAGGCAGTGGTAAATTTCACCGTGCCGGATTTGAGTTGCCGCAACTCGTTGCGGTACGGACTGATGCCGGCCGAACGGACCAGGACATCGTATTGCCCCAGTGACTCCAGTTCCAGCGGACCCAGGATATGGCGGTCGAGTCCCTCGACCAATTGCCGGGCAAGCTGTTCGTCCAGGATGGACTCGGTAAACAGGTCCAGTGGTTTAGCGGGAAAGCGTTTGCGTATCTCGCGCCAGACGGCTTGTCCTTCCCGGCCCATGCCGAGAATCGCCACGCGTGAATGATGCAGGTCTTCAAAACGCATTGATTTTGTCCATGATACTGGCCGGTATACAGTGTTCGGCGCCGGTGTCCGGTTCCAGCTCGAGCCCACCGGCTTGATCGATCTCTTCCTGTTCAGCCAGCGCTGCGACGATAAACTTGTCCCGCCAATCGTCCTGGCCGGACAGGAATTTTACCAGCGCACGGCATTCTGAAATACTGCCCACACATTCAAAGGGCTTGTGCTTGCCAACACCGCACAGGTCCTCGAACCCCGGCAATTGCCGCTCGTCATCGAGCAAGTCGGCACCCTGGATCGATAGCAACTGAACGGGGTCCATAAACGGCGCCAGCGCCAGCGCCGTGAAACGGCACTTGGGGCAATCCCTGCACCAGCGGCCCTCGATGTGTGAACCATCCTGGTGGAAATTGCGGTTGCAACTGGAAAATACCGGGTGGAACTCCGTCATTTGGGCGAAGCGGCAGGTGATGGCCGCTTCACTGAAGGGCCGTAGCAGCGAAAAGTACTCGACGCTGCCGGACACGGTGTTACGGACCAATTCACGGAAAGACTTTTCAAACCCCAGGCTCTTGCTGTACTGGTGGTTGACTTCCCTGCCCTGTGTATTGGTCAGGGTCGCCTCATCAGCGGAGGATTCGTTGGCAAAAACAATATAGCGATAACCGTATAACAGGGATGCGGCCAGCAGTATGGCCGAGTTGATTGCAGTCACCGGCACGTGACCGTTCCAGGCACCAGCCGCGTTCATTTCCAGCAAACCGCCCGCCAGTTTTCGTTCAATACGTATCAAGGGCAGGCCCGCCGTTTTAACCGTTTCCCCGATCAGTTCGGAACCACCGACACAGACGGGTTGCACCTCGATATCAGCACTCTGCAACAAACGCAGGCACACCAGCGAGTCCTTGCCGCCGCCCATGGCCACCAGTGCACGTTCCGGCAGGTCAACCTCGACGGGCGCTGGAATACGGTGCCTGCCACCGGGAAAGCTGATCACACCGGATAAGTCCAGATCGTTGACATAGGCGAACTCGGCCAGGCCTTGTTCGTACAGTTCATCCAGGAAATGTGCAAAGGTTTCATCCACCGCCGCTTCAATACGCAGGGCCAGGCCGGCTTTGTAGTAGCTGATTCCAGCAACCAGGTGCAACAGATGCAAAGCCTTTGAAAATGCTGCCTGGCGCGACGCGTCCACCGGCCATGGCGCCCACGGGAACGTGATCGTCTCCTGCAGCCTCTCCCCGTCAACTTCATAAACGAGATTCGCCACCCCGCTGGCGGGCTCGTATTGACAATTCGCAAAACTGAAGCAACGTGCGCGTTTTTCCATTTTTGGGGCGGCGACCATGATCAACCCCGTATAACGCGGTGGCCGTCGTCGAGCCGCTGGCCAGCCGGGCCTGCAATGGTTGCCCATTGCTCAGGGCCAATGACACCGGTACCGCCAAATTTTAGAACCAGCCAAACTTCGCTCACGTAAATATTCCAGGTTAATTCAGCTGTGGAAACGTTAACCGAAGCGATAAAGACTGTACAGCGTCAATAGCGGGTGGATGCAATGCCTGCAAGCCGCCCCGGGATAGTCGAGGTTACATAAAAAAGGCGCCGGGTATGCCGGCGCCGAGGTTGCAGTTCCTGTTGGGGGCCCTGAAACTGCTGGAGTGTATTCGACGTGCAGGTTGGGTGCTTGTTAGCGATAAGCGGGGTCCACGCTGATGCGTACCGGGATACGTTCACCCGGTTCTTCATCCATCCTGCTGTGATAGGTTTTGCCATGGTATTTCCAGGTAACGTCCCAGGCCACGATACGTTTTTCTTCATGCCAGGTGGTTTGCAACCTGCAGACCGGTGCCGTCTCGGTGTAATAACGCGCCGGGTACTTGGCGTACTGGATTTCGCTGCCCACCATGCCACCGATGGTTGCGCCGGCGATAGTGGCCGCGGCACGATCATTATGGTGCCCATGTCCGTGACCGTGTCCACGGGCCAGCTGGTTACCGATCACCCCACCGAGAATGGCCCCAAAAATGGCCGGGCCCGCTGAACGGTGCTCGGCGACACGCCGCCGGACCACCCTGTCCTGGCAAACCTGTCGTTCCTCTGGCACCCGTACAACTTCGAAAATGGGCCGGGCATCGACAACCTTTGCATAATCGTAGTGGTCGTTGTCATAGCCGTAATGGCCTGCCCAGGCCGGCAACGCCGTTACCATGATGAATACTGCGAATAGCTTTTGCAGATTGTCGTTCATGTCCATCTCCTAATCAGCCGTTCTCAAAATCACCATCCCGACCGTCGATGACAGCTTAATCCGTTTACAATGAATCAGAACTGAACGGAGCGATGACATATGTCATTTGCCGCCTCCAATCAAACGTAATACGATTACCTCCTTCGTTTTCAAGTCAGACAGAATAAGGACCACCGCATGCCCAACTACCGCACAAAGGATATCCGCAATATCGCCCTTGTAGGCCATTCAGGGTCAGGCAAGACAACGCTGGCAGAAGCACTGCTGGTAAAGTCCGGCATCAAGGGTGAGGCCGGCACGATCGAGCGCGGCTCGACCACCATGGACCACGACCCGCTGGAGCGGACCTACCAGCATTCGCTGGACTCGGCCATTGCAAGTCTCGATTACGAGGGCATGCACCTGAACATGATCGACACGTCCGGTATCCCGGATTTTCGCGGCCCGACCCTGGCCAGCCTGACCGCAGTTGAAACGACTGCCGTCGTGGTCAATGCACATTCCGGTGTTGAACTGTCAACCCGGCGCTTGATGCGCAGGGCCAAGCAACGCCGCCTGTGCCGGATGATTATCATCAACCGGATCGACGGTGACGACGTGGACCTGGCGCAGGTCGTTGAGGACCTTCGCGACGAGTTTGGTCCGGAATGCCTGCCGGTCAACCTGCCAGCGGAGAACTTGACAACCGTCCGCGACTGCTTTTACCACACCGAAGGTGAGACGGACATTTTCTCGTTGTCCGAGGCCCACGAAGCCATCATTGACCAGGTAGTAGAAGTCAACGAAGAACTGATGGAAAAGTACCTCGAAGGCGAGGAATTGTCGCGCGATGACCTGCATGGTGCATTCGAACAGGCCCTGCGTGAAGGACACCTGGTTCCAATCTGCTTTGTCTCGGCCCATAGCGGTGCCGGCGTCGGTGAGTTGCTGGACTTCTTCAAGAACCTCGCGCCCAGCCCCAAGGAAGGCAACCCTCCGTCATTCGTCAAAGGCGAAGGCGAAGAGGCCGAGAAGGTCTCGATTGGCGGAAGCTCCAGTGACCATGTACTTGCACACGTTTTCAAGATCACCAATGACCCGTTTGTCGGCAAGCTAAGCATCTTCAGGATCTACCAGGGCACGATCACACCCGATACGCAGTTACTGATCGGTGACGCCCGTAAACCATTCAAGGTCGGACATCTGTTCGCGATGCAAGGTGGCAAACATGACGAGGTCGATGCCGGTATCCCGGGCGATATCTGCGCGGTCGCCAAGGTCGATGAAGTTCACTTCGACGCCGTGTTGCACGATTCACATGATGCGGACCGCTATCACCTGAAACCGCTCGATTTCCCCAAGCCCATGTACGGCCTTGCCGTGAATACCAAGAGCCGTGGACAGGAGCAAAAGCTCTCGACGGCGCTGACCCGTTTGCAGGAAGAAGACCCCTGTTTCGTGGTCGAGCATAACCAGGAACTGAATGAAACCGTCATGAGCGGGCTGGGCGAATTGCATATGCGCATCATGCTGGAGCGTATGAAGGAACGCTACAACGTCGAAGTCACTACCCGACCGCCGCGCATCGCTTACCGGGAAACCATCACCCGCCCGGCGGAGGGCCATCACCGGCACAAGAAGCAAACCGGTGGCGCCGGCCAATTCGGCGAAGTATTCCTGCGAATCCGGCCCAAACAACGCGGTGGTGGTTTTGAGTTCAAAAACGAGGTCGTCGGCGGAGCCATTCCCTACAACCTGATTCCCGCCGTTGAAAAAGGCATCATGCAGGTCATGAACGAGGGCGCCGTTGCCGGTTACGCGATCCAGGACCTCGAGGTCACCGTTTACGATGGCAAGTACCACCCGGTCGATTCGAAGGAAATCGCTTTTGTCACCGCCGGGCGCGTTGCATTCCTGGACGCCATCAACAACGCCGGGCCGCAGATCCTGGAACCGATCGTCAGCGTTGACGTGACGGTGCCGGACGCTGTCATGGGTGATATCACCGGCAACCTGGCCGGGCGCCGGGCGCGTATCAGCGGTACGGAAAGCCTGCGTGGCGGACTGGTTACAATCCGTGCGGATATCCCCCTGAGTTCGCTGTCCGATTACCATACCGAGCTGAAGAGCCTGACCCAGGGACAGGGTAGTTACACGATGGAGTTCAGCCATTACGATCCGGTGCCCTCCAATGTCCAGCAGGAGCTGATCAAGGAGTTCAACAAGCCCAAGGACGAAGAATAGACATCCTCCATTAGATTTGGGGCCTGGTTTACACCAGGCCCTTTTTGTTGGCTCAGGAATTTTTCGGGGCGTGGGCAGTCATGGCTAACGCCACGGCAACAAAAACCAGGACCGCACCAACCAGAGTCGAGAATCGCGGGATTTCGTGCAGGAAAATCGCGGCCAGGACAATACCGTAGACCGGCTCCAGTGCGGTCACGACACTCGCCAGTTGTGCCTTGATGGTACGCAACGACTTGATAAACAACGCGTGCGGCAGGGCGGTGCAAAAAATACCCAGGGTCAGCAACAAGCACAGGTCCTTTGGGTCCAGTTCCTGCACCGCTTCTGCTGCAAACGGCAACATGCACAAGGTCGCGACACCGAGCTGGTAGAACACCACGACAAAGGAAGAATGATCTGCAACCAGCCGCCGGTTCATCAGGGTCAGTACGGCAAACAAGGCACCGGAAAATACTGCCCACAACAGGCCAACCAGAACCTGGTTTGCAAAGCTGAACCCTGGTGCAACGAATATCAACCCGATTACCACCAATCCCGCACTGGCAAAATCAACCGCCCGATACTTATGACCCGATAACGCCGGTTCCAGGATTGTGACGAACACCGGGAAGGTAGCAAAACCGATCAAGCCCACGGCAACCGTCGAAAGTTGAATCGCGTGAAAAAAAGACCACCAATGCAAAGTCAACACCAGGCCGGATACCATCATCAGGAACAGTGACTTTCGTGAGCCGGGCGCGAGGCTTTTGCGGTAGATCCTGAGCCCAAGGAATATCACCAGAGACGCGAAGAACGTCCGGCCAAACACGATGACCGCTGGATTTGCCGTAACCAGTTTGCCAAACAACCCGGAGATACCGAATAGCAACACGGCACAATGGAGCTCGATACGCGCTGTTCGCACTGTCGTTGTCCTCATCGCTCTGGCTGGCTTTGGAGGGTATCATGACAGCATTATCAG
>JAPHTE010000309.1 GCA_026196445.1 Lysobacterales bacterium | reverse complement strand
GCCCTACCGCAGCGCGGACCTGGTGAACGCGGTGCGGGAGGTCCTGGACCTTCCCCGACCGGTCGCGGCCGCTGAGAGCTGACAGGTCGAAGGGGCTGGCCCGCGACCCTTCACCCGCAGGCGACGAGGCCGCTACGACCATCGCTGATATCCCACCAGAAGACCCCGCGACTTATGAGATGATTCAAAAAGCCGACACCATCGGGGTATTCCAGATCGAGTCGCGCGCCCAGATGGCCATGCTGCCGCGTTTGAAACCCACCTGTTTCTACGACCTGGTCATCCAGGTTGCGATCGTCAGGCCCGGCCCCATACAGGGCAACATGGTGCACCCCTACCTGCAACGCCGCCGGGGCCTGGAACCAGTCGTGTACCCTTCCGAGGCGCTGCGGAAAGTCCTGAAACGCACCCTGGGTGTGCCGATCTTCCAGGAGCAGGTTATGCAGATCGCCATGGTCGCGGCCGGTTTCAGTGGCTCGGAAGCCGACCTCTTGCGCCGTTCGATGGCCGCCTGGGCGCGGCGCGGCGACATGGGCCATATGCGCCAGCGCCTGGTCGACGGCATGCTGGAACGAGGTTACCCGCACGGCTTTGCCATGCAAATATTCGAACAGATCAAGGGTTTCGGAGAATACGGCTTTCCTGAGTCGCACGCTGCCAGTTTTGCACTGCTGGCCTACGTATCTGCATGGCTCAAACGTCATCACCCCGCCGCTTTTGCCTGCGCCCTGCTCAATTCACAACCGATGGGTTTTTACCAGCCTGCGCAACTTGTACAGGACACCCGCCGGCACGGTGTCAGCGTACTGCCCGCCGACGTCCGTTACAGCGACTGGGACTGTGCATTGGAACCTGATGCCCGGGGCAAGCCACAACTGCGTCTCGGCCTGCGCCTGGTCAAGGGCCTGGGAAAACCGGCCGCCGGTCGAATCAGCATGGCACGCCACGAGCAGCCGTTTGACGATGCACAGGACCTCGCTACCCGTGCCCGGCTGAACCGGCGCGAACTCGCAGCATTGGCAGCAGCCGCAACCCTGAGGGGAATCGCGGGCCACCGGCACCGTGCATACTGGCAGATAGCGGCCGGTGAAAAACAACCGGCGGACTTGCTACTGGGTATCACCCGCAGGGATGACGACGCCACCATACGCCCCGCCTCGGAGCTTGATGACCTCCGGGCGGATTATGCCGCCACGGGCTTGACGCTGGGACGCCACCCGCTCGCCCTGTTACGCGCCGCCTTGCAACGGCGCCGGATCAGGACGGCGCGGCAGTTGCTGGATCTGCAACACGGCACCCACACCCGGGCCTGCGGGCTGATTACGATGCGCCAGCGTCCGCTAACCGCCAATGGCACTATTTTCCTGACCCTCGAGGATGAAACCGGGCACATCAACGTGGTGGTCTGGCAGCGGCTATGGGAACGCCAGCGCGATGTTGTTCTCAAGGCGTCACTGGTTGCCGTCGACGGCGTCATGGAGAGCGATGGCGAGGTCTATCATTTGATCGCCCGGCGGCTACACGATTTTGGACATTTGCTGGCGGGTTTACAGACCCGCTCGAGGGATTTTTGCTGATTATCAATAAAGCCGAGAATAACGGGTGTAAAAAATAATACCTCCGTCCGTAACGTAAAAAGGGACGTGCACGATAACAGCGTTCACGTCCCTCTATATCGAAGTGGTTTATAAGCTACAGCATATCCGTGTGTTTCAAAAATGACATTACGCAATAATATGCCACCACGATCAATGCAATCCAACCAGATAGAAGCAACCCAATCATAAGAAACCCCCTTTATCAATAGGCCTTGTCGTCAGCCGCAACATCCGCAAGCGATAGCTTCCTGGCGTTCATCAGTTTCCAGACATACGCAATATATCCGAGCACAAATGGAACAGCCAAGGCGACATAGCTCATGACGGTCAGCGTGTAATGGCTGCTCGATGCGTTCGCTATGCTCAAACTCGATTGCAGGTCAGCGGTCGAGGGATAAAACGGCGTGTTGTTGAAACCAGCCAGGAAGAATATCGCAAGCCCAACCAATACGGTGCCCGTTCCGCCAAGCCAGATTCCATGGTCCTTGTTTCGAACCGAGGTGACCACAACACCGTAGATGACCAGGATCAACCCGGCCAACAGCAGGATGAGCGTCACAGGGTTCTCCAACAGGTTTGCCAGGTATTTCCCTTGCTGCATGAACACCTCGCCTGTCTCTGGCTTTATGGCAAAACCTTCCATTAGCAGCAGGCTGATGAGCACGTAGAGTAAAAACGGCAGTGAACAGAGAAAATTAACCCAAACCGAACGCCGGCATTTTGCAGTCAGTTTTTCGTCATCAATATTGTTCACGAAATACATTCCACCCAGGGTTCTGGCGAGAAAAACCAGGAACACCCCCAGGGACAGGTTGAAGAAACTCAGAGCGGCTTCCAGACCGCGGGTCGGTGTTTGCCAGGAGACCTGGTTGAAATCGTTCAACACAAAG
>JAPHTE010000404.1 GCA_026196445.1 Lysobacterales bacterium | reverse complement strand
TTACCGGAGGAGAAACCTCTTCCTGCGTTTCCTCCTCGATTGCGGGTGGTGGCGTGGAAACTGCCGGAGCCGGCCGGACCCTTACCGGCGCGGAATCTGTCACTGCCGGCGGCGGGGCCGGTGTGATGAGCGGTTGCGGAGCTGCTGATGAAACCGTTGGCGGGTCCAGGAACAGGGTGTATTCGCGTAACATCCTGCCGCTGGCCCATACCACCTCGACCAGCACCTGCACCACCGGCTCATTGACCTTCAGCTCACTGGTAATATGGATGTAAGGCTGGCGAGTGTCCGTAACCAGTTCGAAATCAAGCGGTACCGTGATCGCCGAACGGCTGAGGCCAAGCATTTCAAAATCATCGGCAGACGCCAGGCCCACGGTAACGCTTTGTAGTTCTTCACTGGACTGGCTGATGACCTCGACCCGGACATCCAAAGGCTGGTCAAGGTAAGATTCAACCGAGGCCCCGCCAAGACCGAGCGCGAACAAAGCCGGGCTGAATACGGCCAGCACACTCGTAATAATCCATTGTATTTTCTTGCACATGGTATTCCCTGTCCTTTTCAGACCACCAGTAAGGTACAAAACAAACCGGTTTTCATGAGTTTACTTTTGCCGGCATCAGGTTTCCAGTTACATTTGACCTGTCACAATAGTCTTCAGTATCTGTACGGCGTTCAACGCAGCGCCTTTACGGACGTTGTCGGCGACCACCCACATACTGATACCACGCGGATGGCTGAGGTCACGCCTCAGGCGGCTGACGTACACGGCGTCCTTGCCAGCGGCGTGGGTGACCGCTGTCGCCTGCTGCGCGGGCTCAAGACTGTCGATCAATTCCAGCCCGGGGGCGGCATGCATGGCCTCGCGGACCTCCTCCAGGCTGACATCGCGGACCGTTTCCAGGTGCACCGCCTCTGAATGCCCGAAGAATACCGGGATCCTGACCGCCGTGGCATTTACTGCGATCGTGTCATCACGCAGAATTTTCTGCGTTTCCCAATGCAGTTTCATCTCTTCACGCGTGTAGTCGTTGTCCTGCATGGCGTCGATAACCGGAATGGCGTTGAACGCGATCGGCTGGGCGAAAACCGCCGGCTTGACCTCGCGAAAAGAGAGGCGGTCCCGGGTCTGGAGCGCCAGTTCCTCCATACCCTTGCTACCGGCCCCGGACACCGACTGGTAAGTCGCGACGTTGATCCGGCCGATTCCCGCCAGGGCGTGGATGGGCGCAATAGCGATCAGCATCTGGATGGTCGAGCAGTTCGGGTTGGAAATGATCGTGCCGGGCGCCAGGCCCTCGAGCAGGTCAGCGTTGATCTCCGGCACCACCAGCGGAATTGCCTCGTCACGGCGGAATGCTGAAGTATTGTCGATGACCGTGCAACCGGCCTCAGCGGCCCTGGGCGCGTGCACCAGGCTGACCCCGGCGCCTGCCGAGAACAGGGCATAATCGGTGCCTGAAAAATCGTAGTCGTCCAGCACTTCAACGTCGAGTTTGCGATTGCCAAACTCCACCGTCCTTCCCAGTGATTTTTCACTCGCCAGCGCGTGCACGTCAGCGTCTGCGAAACCATATTCCACCAGGATGGAGAGCATTGTCTCCCCCACAGCGCCGGTGGCGCCAGCCACCGCAATTTTTAAATCCATTGTTCTAAATTTTCCTTGTTAACCATTCTGTGCCCGTTGCCGTAGCACGTGATCCATTAAAACGAGCGCCAACATGGCCTCGACGATTGGTGTTGCCCTGATACCCACGCAGGGATCATGACGCCCCTTGGTGACGACTTCGACTTCACGGCCCTCGGTATCGATGCTGCGGCAGGGGATACGCAGGCTCGACGTCGGCTTGAACGCAACGCTGACCAGCACGTCCTGGCCGCTGGAAATCCCGCCGAGGATGCCGCCCGCGTTATTACCCAGGAAACCTTGCGGGGTGATCTCGTCGCGGTGTTCGGTACCCAGCTGGTCGACACAGGCAAAACCGGCCCCGATCTCCACGCCCTTGGCGGCATTGATGCTCATCATCGCCGTTGCGAGGTCGGCGTCCAGCTTGCCGTACACCGGCTCGCCCAGCCCAGCCGGGACATTCCGTGCCACCGCCGTAATGCGCGCACCACACGAATCACCCGCCTTGCGCAAGGCGTCCATGTGCTGTTCCAGCTCAGTGACCACACCGGGGTCCGGGCAGAAAAATGGATTGTCTTCAATACTGTCAAAATCCATGACCGTGTC
>JAPHTE010000124.1 GCA_026196445.1 Lysobacterales bacterium | reverse complement strand
CTGAACAGATCGAATCGCGGGCGAAAGTGATCCAGGCTGGTTACAAGACCGCGGCCAGAGTCCCGCTACGCACGGCGCAATTGTGCCGTGAGGTCATCGACTTGTGCCAGCAGGCCGCGGATATCGGCAACATGGCAGTGATGAGTGATGCCGGCGTCGGTGCGCTGATGGCCCTGGCCGGCGTGCAAGGCGCGATCCACAATGTGCGCATCAACCTTCCACATACCAAGGACGACGCCTTCATTGCGGAAATGGAAAGCACGCTGGATACCCTGCTGGCGGAATCAAAGGAGCGTTGTGAAATCATCCAGCAGCAGGTCGAAGCCAGCTTCTGATAGCGGCTGGCTTGACAGCCCGGCACTTTAGAGGCCGGTGATTGAATGTGAACAAAGTTGCTGAAATTCACAGCTGGCCCGAGAGCATTTTGCCGGCGATTTCCTTGACCAGCTTGGCCGCCGCCATGGCGGTCGTGCCGTTGATGTCACGCTCCGGGTTCAACTCGACGATATCCGCGCCCACGATCGGGCAGGATAAACGCTGGATAACATCCAGGACCTGCCTGGTGGTCAGGCCGCCGGGCTCGAGATGGGAGACGCCGGGGGCGTGCGCCGGGTCCAGCGCGTCCATGTCGAGGCTGATAAAAAGCGGGCCGTCAAAATCCTGGCCGATTGCTTGCAGGTCGACGTCCCGCATTTCGTGCATTTCGACGCCAAAGCGAGCGGCCTGCTCACGCAGGTGCGCGTTCAGCGTACGGATACCCACTTGTACCAGGCGACTGACGAGCCCCTGTTCCATGATACGGGCGAAGGGGCTCGCGTGTGAGTAGGGGTTGCCCTCGAAATCGGCGTACAAATCCGGGTGTGCGTCGAAGTGCAGCACATCGACCCGGCCGTGGGCGGCATGTATCGCCCGCATGACCGGGTAAGTGATCGCGTGGTCACCCCCCAGCACCAGCGGTAAAGCACCTTGCCGGGTAATGTCGCCAACGTGCTCCTCGATCGCCAGGAAATCTTCAACCTCGTCACCGATCTGCCGGTCACCCATATCGACAAACCCCGCGTGACTGCCCAAATCCACACCCAGTTCGGACCACATATTACTGGACTCACTGTGCAACGCCGCGCGGATGGCCGCCGGAGCCTTGGCGGCTCCACGCATGAAACTCGAATTGGCATCCGAGGCGATCCCCACCATCACCACGTCGTTTTTGCCGAATCCAGCCGTGTTCATCAAGACCTGACCTCCAAGCGTTGAACACAAACATCATACACCGCTGCCACCGTTAATCGGAGTGAGCACTGAGGCAAGCTACAAGGCGGGGGAGTACATTTTCTTTATACTCTTAGCCAGCCATAGGCGGGGACACAGGTATATCCACCTGAGACACGCCGTGTATACATCCCTGTAGGCTCTTCCGAAACCTCCCTGTTTCGTAAGGTCTCAGGTTGGAATACCTGTATCCCCGTCAGTGACGATCGTCCTTGAGCCCAAGAGCTGATCCCTTCATTTCTGCAAATGATCATTCTTTTAGCCCGATTACTTGCAACAGTTATAATCAGACACCGATTCGCATCTGAATCCAAAGGGAGAGCCAAAAACGTGACTTTCAGGGGTGGAGTTATCGCATTGCTACTATGGCCACTGACCCTTGCGTTGCCAGTTGATGTGAGTGCCTTGGGCATTTCCGTTGAAACCAAGGATTTGCTTGAACGTGCCGAAGTTGTTGTCACTGGAAAAATAATCTCGAGAAACGGTAAATATTTGGACTGGGTGCATGACAACCACGATGGCCGCCTTTTCACACTAAAAGAGGTGATGACGCAGTACGAGATTGAAATCTCCAAGGTTATTAAAGGTGATTTTGAAGACAATCAGATCAGCTTTTTGGGGTTTGGAGGTGCGGCTGAGGGAAGGCAAACCAATTGGTCCTTCGGATTCGACTGCGAACCTGGTGATATTGTTTTGGTGTTCTTGCGCAAGAGCAAGCTGAACAACGTCTGGATGGTAGTGGAACAAGCCCAAGGGATTTTCAATCTGGAACAATCGGGTGACTCGCTGAAGCTCAAGAATCTGAACCAAGACACTCTGATTATGAAAAGCGGCGATGAGGACCTCGAAGCATTCAAGCGCAGGCAGCAGGAAGAACTGATACAACTCATCGAAGACAGTTAGAGCCACGCCCCAACTTGTTCATTTCTCACATCGGCACGGCGTTTACGGGCGGGTAAGGGACAGTCTTTTTCAGGACCTTACGAAACAGGGATGTTTCGGAAGAGCCTCCAGGGATGGAATCTCGGCGTGTCCTGAAAAAGAGCTGTCCTTACACGCCTGAAATTTGCGGTGGATTTGCTACGCTTCCATAAAACACTGGAATAATGAGAAAATCCCACCCATGGACACGGTAAGCGACATCGGCCAGGGGCCACAGAGAAAAGCGGAAAGCGAGGGGAACTTCTACCCCGAGTGCGCGAGCGGCATCGGCCCGGGCATGAACGACCGCATCCGCAGGTTGCGTAGGCTCAGCGTGGAGACCCAGCCCAGCCTGTCGATCGAGCGCGCGTTGCACGAAACCGCTTTCTACAGGGAAAACTACGGCAAGTATTCGATGCCGGTGTTGCGCGCGCTGAACTTCCTCGAGCACTGCAAGAAGAAGACGATCTACATCGGCGACGACGAGCTGATCGTCGGTGAGCGTGGCCCCGCACCCAAGGCGGTGCCGACATTCCCGGAATTGACCTGCCACAGCGTCGAGGATTTCGAGGTCCTCAATACCCGCGAACAACAGCGCTACACCATTTCGCAAGAAGACATCGACACCTACGCACGGGAAGTCATCCCCTACTGGCAAGGCCGGACCATCCGTGAGCGGATATTCGGCCACGTACCAGACGAATGGCTGGCCGCCTACCAGGCGGGGCTGTTCACCGAGTTCATGGAACAACGCGCTGCCGGCCACACGGCGCTGGACGGGAAAATCTACCAACGTGGCATGCTGGATTTCAAGGCGCAGATCGCCACCGAGATCGAAGCACTGGATTACCTTAACGACCCGACAGCGACCGACCGCTTCGAAGCGCTCACGGCCATGGCCATTTCCTGTGACGCGGTGATTGTATTTGCCGAGCGCCACGCTGACCTGGCCGAAGAAATGGCCGCGCACGAAGCCGATCCACGGCACCAGGCTGAACTGCTGAAAATTGCCGAGGTTTGCCGCCACGTGCCGGCCAACAAGCCACGCAATTTCCACGAAGCCATCCAGATGTACTGGTTCGT
>JAPHTE010000375.1 GCA_026196445.1 Lysobacterales bacterium | reverse complement strand
CGTGTCAGAAATTGATGGACGCGGGGATCACGATCAACCGGCCGCCACGTGACGGGCACATGGCCTTTGTGCGGTCACCCGATGGAATTTCCATCGAGTTGCTCCAGAAAGGCGATCACCTGCCGCCGGCTGAACCATGGTTGTCCATGGAAAACAAAGGCAGTTGGTAATCGATACCTGTATGGACTGGACAATACTGTGGTGGGTCTTGGCCGGTGTGCTGATCATCATCGGTCTCATCGGCACCGTATTTCCGGCGCTGCCCGGTGTGCCGGTGGTCTTCGCCGGGCTGCTGCTGGCAGCCTGGGCCGAAGGTTTTGCTTCCGTGGGCTGGGGTACGCTCACCGTTTTGGCGGTGCTGACCATACTTTCCGTCATCATTGACATGCTGGCCGCAGCCTTCGGGGCGCAAAAACTGGGCGCCAGTCCGCGTGCATTCTGGGGCGCGACCCTGGGTGCGATGGTGGGTATCTTTTTTGGTCTGGCCGGTATTATCCTCGGGCCGTTCATCGGTGCGGTGGTGGCCGAGTTATCAGGCGGGCATGGTGCCCGCCAGGCGGGACGGTCAGGTTACGGTGCGTGGGTGGGCGTGGTGCTGGGTACGGCCGCCAAGCTGGCCATCGCGTTCCTGATGCTGGGCATATTCCTGCTTAAAATCCTGTTGGCCTGACCCCGTTTTACAGGCTGTTGATCCCGTTTTTATTGGCAGGAGTCGCTGCACTGGAATATGCTGTGTGCACCTGTAAACATCTCCTGGAGTTCGATCATGAGTTACAGCATCAATATCAACGGCGAGGTACGAATAGCCGATGTTGACGGCGAAATGCCCTTACTGTGGTACCTGCGCGACACACTGGAAATGACTGGCACAAAGTATGGTTGCGGCATGGGCCTGTGTGGCAGTTGCACCGTGCACCTGGACGGCGAAGCCGTGCGTTCCTGCATCACGACGGTGGCCGAGGCCGACGGCAAATCGGTCACCACGATCGAGGGCCTGTCGAAGGACGGCAGCCATCCGTTACAGATCGCCTGGCTCAGGAACAATGTTTCCCAATGTGGTTACTGTCAGCCGGGCATGATCATGTCTGCGGCAGATTTTCTGCAGCAGAACCCCAACCCGAGCACGGAAGACATCGATGCGGCGCTGGATAGAAATCTGTGCCGCTGTGGTACGTATCTGCGGGTGCGCAAGGCCGTTGCTGATGCCGCCGAACAGATGAAGGAGGCTTGAGATGAACAAGCAAGCTAATGAAATCACGTTCAGCCGCAGGGACTTCCTGAAAGCTTCCGGGCTTTCGGCCGGTGGTTTGATCATTGCCGTATCAATACCGGCAAGTGTACTGGCCTCAGACGGGGCGAATGTTTTTGAACCCGGTCCCTTCATTCATATCGCCAGGGACGGCACTACGACACTTTATTGCGGCCGTTGTGAAATGGGGCAGGGTATCAGCACTGCGCTACCGGCTGCCGTTGCCGATGAACTGGAAGCGGACTGGACGCGGGTCACCGTACTGCAGGGCGACGCCGATGCGAAATATGGCCCACAAGATACCGGTGGCTCGCAGAGTATCAACAAGATGCTGGAGCCGATGCGTAAAGCCGGCGCGGCAGGCAGGGAAATGCTTGTCGCTGCGGCAGCCAAAGCCTGGAACCTGCCGGTTGCGGACTGTTACGCCAAGTCGCACGTTGTTTACAACAACAAAGACGATCGCCAATTCCCGTTTGGTGAACTGGTCGAACTTGCCGCAGATATGCCTGTGCCCGAAGCGCCCACGTTGAAGAGCAAAGACCAGTTCAGATACATCGGTAAGCCCCTTCAACGCCACGACCAGGACGAGATGGTCGTAGGCAAGCGGGTTTATGGCGCCGACACCAAGGTGCCCGGTATCAAGTATGCGGCGATAAAGCATATTCCGGTACTTGGCGGCACCGTCAAACCCTTCGACAAGAGCAAGGCCATGGCGATACCGGGCGTCGTTGACGTGGTGGTTATCCCGCGTTTTGAAAACCCGTATGGAACAGTCGGTGGTGTTGCCGTTATCGCGGATAATACCTGGACCGCGCAACGGGCACTGGAAGCGCTCGATCTCGAGTTCGAAGCGGGTGAGAACGGTTCCTTCAATACCGTGGAATACAAGCAGCAACTGCTGCGCAATGTCGAAGCGCCAGCCAAGGTTGAGTTTGAAAAGGGTTCGCTGGAACAAGCGTTCAAGGACGCCGATAAGCGTCATGCCGCGACCTTTGAAACCGGGTTTTTATCGCATTCGCCAATCGAACCAATGGCCGGCCTGGTTCGGGTACAGGATAATAGCTGTGAAATCTGGGCTTCGACCCAGGATCCACAGGGCATTCAAAGGACGATTGCCACTTACCTGAAACGCAAGCCTGAAGACATCACGGTTCATGTGATGGCCGCCGGTGGTGCGTTCGGACGTAAGTTCAAGTGCGATTACATTGTTGAGGCTGCGGCCTGTTCGAGGGCGATCGGCGCCCCGGTCCAGTTGACATGGTCACGCGAAGAAGATACCCGGACCGGTTATTACCATCCCTGTAGTGCTCACTACGTGGAAGCCTCGCTGGACGCTGATGGCAAGTTGACCGGCTGGTTGCACCGGGCCGCGTTTCCGACCATAACCTCGATATTCAACCCGGCTTCGGTGCAGCCCTCTGCGGGCGACCTCGAAGCGGTTTCCAAGCATCTCTACGGAGTCGAGAACATGCGCGTCGAGTCGGGCCTGGCGAAGGCGCACACGCGCAT
>JAPHTE010000034.1 GCA_026196445.1 Lysobacterales bacterium | reverse complement strand
TGTTGTCGTGATTGGCATCGAATTGCTTGAAGATGTCGCTGCTGAACTCGATCTCCTTGTCATACAGCAGGCTTTTTGCCAGGGCAACGAACTCGCCCCTGGATATGAAGCCATCTCCGTTGACATCGAAGATATCAAATAGCTCGGTGACCATTTGTTCAGTATCCATATTGGCAAGTGTAGCGTAAAAAAACCTTCGGAAGAAAACCAAATCGCGATCGTCTGCGACGATTTACCGAGCGGGAATTGGGGAAGACTTTGGGAGCGACCAGCAAAGCCGGTCGCGATTACACCCTGGTGACATCCACGCCGTTTGAGCTGGCCGCACTGGCCATACCCGCCAGGAACCTGGACCGCAAGGTGTCGGTCATCAACGCTTTTTTGACCGGTGGCAGGCGCAGGAAACCGCCCACGATGCCACGCATTGCCTTGTGGGACAGCCGGTCCGGTTCGTCGAACAGCTGGTTTTGCAAGGTGCCGCGCTCCAAACACTGCAGGATCAGGCGCTCGAATGTATTTTCCGGGTGGATGATTTTCTGCGCGCGATCTTCCATCTTGATCGCGTCCGGGTCACACACCAGCGTGCACACTCCGCAGCCGATACACAGGTCCTCATCGATCACCGGCAGGAACATGCGTTTGCGCGTGGTTTTCTTCGGCTCGGGTGCAAGGGTGATCGCCGAGATGTGGCAGGCCCGCGCGCATTTCTGGCAACCGTTGCAATCATCCATGACCACTTTCGGCACCAGCGTAGAGGAGACGATCGTATTGGCGTAACCGTGCTTGTTGATGCCGTCCAGTATCCCGCAGCAGCAACCGCAACAATGGCAAATGAAAGACGGCTGGTTTTTCACGTTGTCGACTGAAAAAACCAGTTTCAATTCCTTTGAGCGCTGCGCGATATCACGCATCTCGGAGCGGGAGATTTCGCGCCCCATGTCATGGCGCACCAGGTACTTCGCCGCCTTGCCAAAGCTGGTGCAGGTCTCGAGTGGAACCTTGCAGGTTTTCTTGCCGGCGTGGAGTTTCTTGTGCCGGCACGAGCAATTGGACACGGAGAAGTAATCGGTCTCATCGATGACCTGGTCGACCTTCTCATAATCGAGTATCTCGACGTGGTCACCTAGGTGCTCGGTGTGCGGCAAGGCGCGGGCGATCGATACCTGCTGGCCATCCTCGAAGTTGGCCGAGTAAAACGCGCCCTCTTCCATATAATCGGTGAAAAGCTGCGCGTATTGACCCGCCTCGTCATCGGCGAGATCGGTGCGCATCATGGTAAATTCAAAAATGCCAATGACGAAAGGCGCAGGCATGTAGCGGTACTTGCCACCGAGCTCCAGGTCGACGACCAGGCCCTTGTCACACAGGCGCTCGAGTATCGGCCTGAGCTCGTCCTTGCTTTGGCCGGTGATACGCGCGATGCGCCCCAGCGTGGACAAGCCAAACGGCATCGCCACGACCAACTCAGCTTCTTCCGTGGAGTAAAGCTGCCGCAGCATGGCGTGGAAGGCTTTGGTCTGCGGTGTGCGCACGCTCAGGCTGTCGATCTTCTCGCCCAGCGGTCCGTAAATATCCTTGGCGACGATGTGTCCCATCGTTCTTCTCCGTCGGCCACCCACAGCGGGTGGGTGGATTGAGTATAAGGGGTTTGGGTGTGGGCCTGTCAATGGTAGAAGGAGCGACCAGCGAAACTGGTCGCGATTGGGCTTCTCATCCCTTGAAAAATCATGAAAATAGAAAAACCGCCCGAAGGCGGCTTTCCCATTTTGTGGCTGGGGGAGAGGGATTACTCGGTACGTCCTTGTACCTCGCCCTTCGGGTTCGCTGCGCTTCGCGCAGTCTCATTCGAAATTCGCTCCCGGTGAATTTGTCGCCCCCCGCCTCGCTTCGCGTAACGGGACTGCTCTTACCCTCTCCCCCAGCCACCTCCATAAAAAAAGCCCGCGATGCGGGCTTTTGGGAGGTGGCTGGGGGAGAGGGATTCGAACCCCCGCTGGCGGAGTCAGAGTCCGCAGTCCTACCACTAGACGATCCCCCAGGAATCGATATCTAAATTTTAGCA
>JAPHTE010000253.1 GCA_026196445.1 Lysobacterales bacterium | reverse complement strand
TGGATGCCGGCGCCGTGGTGATTGAAATCAACCCGGTACCCACCGCCTTGAGCGACCAGGCGCAGTTCAGCCTACAGACCACCGCGGCCGACGCGCTGACGGAAATCGCTGCCGCGCTTGGCCGCTGAACACGGGCACGTTCGCGCCCTGTCCGGTATAATTAACGGGTTAAGTTCCTCCCGATTAGGACCCGTGAATTCAAGCCGGGTGTTGGTACAGCAAAGGAGCAATCAATGACCCAAACCATGCGTGCCCTGGTCAAACGCGATGCCGCTGAAGGCATCTGGATGGAAGAAGTTCCCGTTCCCACCACAGGCACAAACGAAGTACTGATCAAGGTCGAAAAAACGGCCATTTGCGGCACCGATGTGCACATTTACAATTGGGACGAATGGGCGCAAAGGACCATACCGTCCGGCCTGGTCATCGGCCACGAATTTGTCGGCAGGATCGTCGAAGTCGGTGAAGGCGTCACCGGTTACAAGCCGGGTGACCGCGTCTCCGCTGAAGGCCACATCATCTGCGGACACTGCCGCAACTGCCGTGCCGGCAAACGCCACCTGTGCCCGAACACCATCGGCATCGGTGTCAACCGTGATGGTGCCTTTGCGGAATACATCGTGGTTCCATCGAACAACCTGTGGCCGATTCCGGACGCCATCGCCCCCGAACTGGCGGCCTTTTTTGATCCCTTTGGCAACGCTGCACATTGCGCTCTCCAATTCGACCTGGTCGGCGAGGACGTGTTGATCACCGGCGCCGGACCCATCGGCATCATCGCCGCCGGTATCTGCAAGCACGTGGGTGCGCGCCATATCGTCATTACCGACGTCAACGATTACCGGCTGAACCTGGCCGCCGAGATGGGTGCCACGCGAACCATCAACGTCAAGCGCGAGTCCATAGCCGACATCGTCAAGGAAATCCATATCGACGGCTTCGATATCGGCATGGAGATGTCAGGACAGCCCGCTGCCTTCAACGACCTGCTGCACCACATGTACAACGGGGCCCAGGTGGCCATGCTCGGCATCCTGCCGTCCGGCACCGGGGTGGACTGGGACCAGATCATCTTCAAGGGCCTCGAGCTGCACGGCATCTATGGCCGGCGCATGTACGAAACCTGGTACAAGATGACCCAGATGGTGTTGACGGGCTTCCCGTTGCACAGAGCAATGACACACCACATCCCAATCGATGATTTCCAGACCGGTTTCCAGCTGATGCGAGACGGGCAATGCGGCAAGGTGGTCTGTGACTGGACCGGCACAATCTGAATACAGTAAAAACCCGCAAGGAGTAGACATGGTTTCACTGGATTACCTCGACACAACACTGGAAGAAATCCGCGACGCCGGCCTGTTCAAGACCGAACGCGTCATCACGACGCCGCAAAGCGTAGAAATCAAGGTCCAGGACGGGTCTGAAGTGCTCAACTTCTGCGCCAACAATTACCTGGGCCTGGCGGATAACCCCGATGTCATCGCTGCCGCGCACAGCGCGCTCGACAAACATGGTTTTGGTCTCGCCTCGGTGCGTTTCATCTGTGGCACACAGGACCTGCACAAGCAGCTCGAAGGCACCATTTCAGATTTTTTCGGTACAGCCGATACGATCCTGTATACCTCCTGTTTCGACGCCAACGGTGGTCTGTTCGAAACCCTGCTGGGGGCGGAAGACGCTGTGATATCTGACGCACTCAACCACGCCTCGATCATCGATGGCATTCGTTTGTGCAAGGCGCAACGCCACCGTTATCCCAACAGCGACATGGCGGCCCTGGAGCAAATTCTGCAGTCAACCCAGGATTGCCGCACCCGGTTGATCGCCACCGACGGCGCATTCAGCATGGATGGTTACATTGCAAAACTGGACCAGATCACTACGCTGGCAGAGCGTTACGATGCCCTGGTCATGGTTGACGACAGCCACGCCACCGGTTTTCTGGGCGCCACCGGGCGGGGTTCAGCCGAACACCACGGTGTCATGGACAAGGTGGATGTATTCACCTCGACCCTGGGCAAGGCGCTTGGCGGCGGTTCCGGGGGGTTCACCACCGGCCGGCGGGAAATCATAGACCTGCTGCGCCAGCGTTCACGCCCTTACCTGTTTTCGAATACATTACCGCCACCGCTGGTCGCCGCCTCGATCAAGGTCTTTGAAATGCTGTCTTCATCGACCGACCTCAGGGACAAGCTCGAGGACAACACGCGGTACTTCCGTAAACAGATGACCGCTGCCGGCTTTGATATCAAGCCTGGCGTACACCCGATCGTGCCGATCATGCTGTACGACGCACCGCTGGCGCAGCAGTTCGCCGCACGTTTGCTGGACGAGGGCATTTACGTCATCGGTTTCTTCTTCCCGGTGGTGCCGAAAGGCGAGGCCAGGATCCGCGTGCAGCTGTCCGCGGCCCATGAAACCCACCACCTGGACCGTGCTGTCGAAGCCTTTGTCAAGGTGGGCAATGAACTTGGCGTTTTGAAAGACTGAGTGGACACCCGCCGGTTTACGGGCGGGTGCCAACCCTCGGAACACCGCGCCAACGCTGGAGAAGGTCCCCGCCTTTGAAGTAAAGAAGGACTAGCCGTTCTTATCCGCGCCTGGCTGTCAGGCGCCCAGTTCGGATTTCACCACGTCCGCCAATTCGCTGGCGAGCTCCTGCACCAGGTCTTTATCCATGCCTTCGAGAGTGACCCGGATCAGTGGCTCGGTGCCGGACGGACGCAGGATGACCCGGCCGGTTTCGCCCAACCGGGATTCCACTGCAGCAACCGTGGTGTTGATAGCGTCTGAGCTCTCCAGGTCAGACACCTTTCCTGTCAGCGGCACGTTGATCATCACCTGGGGCATTTTCTGGATGTCCGTGGTCAGCTCGGCCAGGGCCTGGCCTTTTTCGACCATCACCTCCAACACCTGCAGGGCGCTGACGATGCCGTCACCGGTGCTGGCCCGGTCCAGGAACAACAGGTGGCCGGAAGCCTCTCCGCCGAGTGTCCAGCCCTTCTCGACCAGCGCCTTGTGTACGTATCGGTCACCAACGGGCGCACGCATGAAGGGGATATCACGTTTCTTCAGAGCCAGTTCCATGCCGAAATTACTCATAACCGTTCCCACTACACCACCGTGTAACTGGCCGGCATCCTGGCGTGCCGCGGCAACGATATACAATAACTCGTCGCCGTTAACGATCGCACCGCTGGCATCCACCATGATCACCCGGTCGCCATCGCCATCCAGCGCAATACCGATGTCGGCACCGTGCTGCAACACGGCCTTGCTGAGGAACCCGGGTGAGGTCGAACCACAGGCGTCGTTGATATTCAGTCCGTCGGGCTCCACACCGATACTGAACACCTCGGCACCCAATTCCCTCATCACCGCCGGCGCCACCCGATAGGTCGCGCCGTTGGCGCAATCGACCACGATCTTCAAACCACGCAGGCTGACCTCGAACGGGATCGTGCCCTTGCAGTACTCGATGTATCGGCCGGCACAGTCCTCAACCCGCCTTGCCTTGCCCATTTTCTCTGAAGAGACGGTTGTAAACGGCTTATCGAGCTCCGCCTCGATGGCATGCTCGACCTCGTCGGGCAGCTTTTCACCATCGGCTGAGAAAAACTTGATGCCGTTATCATAAAACGGGTTGTGTGAAGCGCTGATTACAATACCCGCACACGCGTTCAGAGTACGTGTCAGGTAGGCGACGCCCGGTGTCGGCATCGGCCCGAGCAAAGCCACGTTGGCGCCCGCCGCCGCAAGACCGGCCTCGAGCGCCGATTCAAACATGTAACCGGAGATCCGCGTGTCCTTACCGATCACCACCGAGCGGGATCCGCCATTTGCCAGTACTACGCCAGCCGCGCGTCCAAGACGCAACATGAAATCGGCCGTCACCGGGTGTTTCCCAACGTGACCGCGGATACCGTCCGTTCCAAAATATTTATTTTTCATGGGGTCATTTTAATCGGGGGCCAGGGCAGACACCACCTTCAGCGCATCCACTGTTTCCTCCACGTCGTGTACACGCAGAATGGCCGCTCCCATTCCGGCGGCAAGCACTGCCGCACCGACGGAACCGGACATGCGCCCGGTGGTTTCACGTCCGGTTATCTGGCCAATCATCGCCTTGCGCGAAATTCCCACCAATACCGGGTAGCCCGTTGCAACCAGGGCCGGCAGATCCCGGAACAAGTCGATATTTTGACTAAATGTCTTACCAAAACCGAAGCCCGGGTCCAGCACGATATTTTCCTGGGCCACACCATATTGCTCACAGGCTTCGGCCCGCTCCAGCAAGAACCGCCTGACCTCCGCACCAACGTCTTTGTACACGGGATTGACCTGCATACTGCGTGGCACCCCCTGCATGTGCATGATACAAACCGGAACAGCCAGCTCCGCCGCCGCCTGCACGGCGCCTTCCTGGCGCAGGGCACAGACGTCATTGATCATGCCGGCGCCCTCCGCCACGGCAGCATTCATGACTTCGGGTTTACTGGTGTCAATGGAAACCGGAATGGATAACTTGGATGCCAGCGCCTGGATTACCGGGATGACCCGTTCCAACTCCTGCTCCAGGGTTACGGCTTGTGCACCGGGCCGCGTGGACTCACCACCCACGTCGATGATATCCGCACCAGCTTCCTGCATGGCCAGAGCGTGGTTAACCGCAGCGTCTTCATCCAGCCAAAGGCCACCATCGGAAAACGAATCAGGGGTTACATTGAGGATACCCATTACGCGGGGCTGGTCGAGTTTGACTTTCCGGCCTGCGCAATTGAGTTCGCTGATCACGGTAGTGCTCCTGTTTGGGCAATTTGCCGTGTTCAGTGCTGCTCCGCCGCGCCACCGATAGAAGGCTTGTTTTCAGAGCTGTCCGCAACCTCATCAGCCGCATCATCACTGGCTTTCTTGCCGCCATCGGAATTGTTGTCATCCCAGTCGCTTGGCGGTGACGGTACCTTGCCTTCCATGATCTGGTCGATCTGCCCGGTGTCGATGGTTTCATACTTCATCAGGGCTTCCGTCATGATCTCCAGCTTGTCGCGGTTGGCGGTGATCAGGTCGGTCGCCGTTTTGTGCGCTGTCTCGATAATATGCCGGATTTCAAGATCGATCTTGCGTGCAGTTTCATCGGACACGTGCTTGTGCTGGGTGACCGAGCGGCCGAGGAATACTTCGTCCTCGTCCTCTGCATAAGCCAATGGACCCAGTGCATCGGTCAGGCCCCACTTGGTGACCATGTTCCTGGCCAGTTGCGTGGCGCGCTCGATGTCGTTGGACGCGCCGGTTGTGACATTCTCGACACCGAATACGATTTCTTCCGCAACGCGACCGCCAAACAGGCTGGCCAGCTGGCTGTCCAGCTGCAAACGCGAAACACTGTACTTGTCCTGCTCGGGCAGGAACATCGTCACGCCCAGTGCCCGGCCGCGCGGGATAATGGTCACCTTGTAGACCGGGTCGTGTTCGGGCACCAGGCGCCCGACGATGGCGTGCCCGGCCTCGTGGTAGGCCGTGAGCCGCTTTTCTTTCTCGGACATGACCATCGAGCGTCGCTCTGAACCCATCATGATCTTGTCCTTGGCCCGTTCAAAATGTTCCTGGGTCACGGTCTTGGCCGAATCCCTGGCTGCGAACAAAGCAGCCTCGTTTACCAGGTTGGCCAGGTCGGCGCCCGAAAAACCGGGTGTACCGCGTGCAATTGTGCGTGGTTCAACGTCACTGCCAAGTGGCACCTTGCGCATGTGTACTTTCAGGATGCCCTCACGGCCCCGGATATCGGGTAACGGCACCACGACCTGGCGGTCGAATCGGCCCGGGCGCAGCAACGCCGGGTCCAGCACGTCGGGACGGTTGGTTGCGGCGATGACGATAACACCTTCACCGCCCTCGAAGCCGTCCATCTCCACCAGCAACTGGTTCAGGGTTTGTTCGCGTTCGTCGTGTCCACCACCCAGCCCGGCGCCACGGTGCCTGCCGACGGCATCAATCTCGTCAATGAAGATGATACAGGGTGCGTGTTTCTTGGCCTGGTCGAACATGTCACGAACACGGGACGCACCCACGCCCACGAACATCTCGACAAAATCCGAACCGGAGATCGAGAAAAACGGCACCTTGGCTTCGCCCGCAATGGCGCGCGCAAGCAGAGTCTTGCCGGTGCCGGGCGAGCCCAGCATCAGCACACCGCGCGGAATATGGCCGCCGAGTTTCTGGAACTTGCCCGGATTACGCAAGAACTCTACCAGCTCTACAACTTCTTCCTTGGCCTCCTCGACACCGGCCACGTCGGCAAAAGTGACCTTGATCTGGTCTTCACCCTGCAGCTTGGCCTTGCTCTTGCCAAAGGACATCGCTCCCCGGCCGCCACCACCGCCCTGCATCTGGCGCATGAAATATACCCACAGGCCGACCAGCAGCAAAACCGGAATGATATTGATCAACAAATCGAGGATGATCGAACGCTGTTCAGGCGGCTCTGCGGTGATCTGGACATTATTTTCAACCAGGTCATCCACCAGCCGTGGATCGGGCATGCCAAAGGTCTGGAAGTCCTGCCCATTGACATCGCGCCCCTTGATCGAATTGCCCTCTGCAGTACTGCTGATCGTGACTTCGGCGACGGTGCCATTTCTCACGTTATCGAGAAAATCGGAATAGCTGAGTTTGTCGGGCGTACTGCCAACATTGCCATAGTGATTAAAAATGGACATCAACACCAAAAGGATGATGCCCCAGGTAATCACATTTTTTAACATATCATTCAATCGTTTATCCTCAAATCTCGATTATCTGTCAGATTCATTGTAGCTTGCGCCGATGCCCCAGTACATAAACTTCCCGGCTACGTGGCCGGGAAGCCGCAGGCTTGCACACCTGGACTTTCTCAAACAGGGACCGTGCTTGACGCACAAAACTGTCGAAGCCTTCCCCGTGGAATACTTTGACAACGAAACTGCCCCCTGGCTCCAGCCATTGTTCGGCAAAAGCCAACGCCAGTTCTGCAAGATACATCGCACGCGGCTGATCCACTGCACCCACTCCACTCATATTGGGTGCCATGTCCGACAACACAAGGTCGGTATTCTGGCCGCCCAGTGCCTCCTCCAACAGTGCCAATGGTTCATCCTCGGTGAAGTCGCCCTCGATAAATGTCACGTCCTCGATGGGATCCATCGGCAGGATATCCAGCGCGATGATCCGTCCGTTGCCACCCAGTTCACGTTGCACCACCTGGCTCCAGCCACCAGGCGCCGAACCTAAATCCACCACCCGCATGCCCTTGCGCAGGAAGTGGTACTTGTCATTCAACTCCATCAGTTTGAACGCCGCCCTCGAGCGCAGGCCCTGTTGTTGGGCCTGCTTGACGTATTGGTCGTCGAAATGTTCGGTCAACCAACGGCGGCTGCTTTTACTTCTAGTTCCCATATTGCACCAATCAAACCGTTTCCTTTAAAGCATATCTTACGAAAGTACGACGGCTATTATTCAAATCTGTAACTCTTATCCCCAAAGGTCCCGGTCCTGGCTTGTTCAATTGCTGGTGGG
>JAPHTE010000444.1 GCA_026196445.1 Lysobacterales bacterium | reverse complement strand
GGGGAGACGTGTCTGATTTATTGACCGTGCTTCAAGAATAAACGGGGTCAGAGTCAACTGTCAGAGTTGACTCTGACCCCACTTCATTTAGGAACCTTCCGTCAACGGCACTATGGTGATTTCCACCCTGCGGTTCAATTGGCGTCCCTCTGGCGTGTCATTGGTGGCGACCGGGTAAGCCTCACCGGCGCCGATCACAATGAACCGCTCACCCTTAACTTCCCTGGATCTCAAATAGGCAGCCACGCTGTCGGCGCGCCGCTGGGAAAGCTGCTGGTTGTATTGATCGGAGCCGCTGCTGTCGGTGTGGCCGGCCACTTCCACCAGCGTTTTGTTGAATTCGATCAGCACAAGTGCGACGGAGTCCAGAATCTCATAGAAATTCGCGCTGATATCGGCGCTGTCGACCGCGAAGGTGATATTGCCCGGCATGTTTAGCGTAATATTGTCACCGATTCGGGTGACACCGACGCCGGTCCCGTCGAGCCGCTGGCGCAGCCTCATTTCCTGTTGATCCATGTAATAGCCTACACCGGTACCGGTGAGGGCACCGGCACCGCCCAGGATCAGGGCGCGTTTTTTACGTTCGCTGGAATTGCTGCCGCTGATCAAGCCGATTGCAATACCGGTAGCGGCGCCGATTGCGCCACCCTTGGCGGCGTTGCTGGTCTTTTCTTCCCGCGTGTAAGGGTCCAGCGTGGTACAACCAGTAATCATCACTGGTAAAGCGACCGAGATCGCCAGTATGAACTTCCTGTTAAACATGTTATTTCCCTTGGCGCTTTGCCTGTAATTAAAATCAATGCAGTTGCGTAGCCCATCTTGACCGCTTGAGATTCACAGCGAATTGGCTATGGGATCCTTTGATCAAATTCATCATGGGTATCCGTTGCTAATTTGATGTGCCCGTCCCGGAGACGGTCGTTTCCAACCGGCTGGTATCTTCAGAGGTTGAAGCTACCACCAAAAAGGCCGATCAGGCCGACGATGATTAGGTAGAAGGCAACGATTCGATTCAGCATCTTTGGAAACACCAGAATTAGAATTCCGGCGGCCAGCGACACCAGTGGTGTGAGACCCAATTGAATGTTCATAATTTGCGAGCTCCTTGGCTTGAAAAACCGCGTGGGTGTGGTTCGTCATTGGAAATTTACAACGAAATTGCTCCGGCATCGGTGCGCTGCCGCACACTGGTGCAATGAAGTTGCGGGGTCAGAGTGACGACTCTGGTACTCGCCTCCACCTTTCACTGATGAACAGTTCAACCTTTTTTCAGGAGCATAAACAAGCCGGCAGCTGCCGCCACACCGCCACCGATAAGGTACATCATGGTCTCATCCGAATAACGACCGGTAAAGGCCTCACCGATTTCTTCCATGGCCGAATCGGTGGCGTTAAAACCGAAGTAAAGCAGAATCGCGCCAAGTGCCAATAAGCCAATGCCAACCAATCTTGAAGTACTCATAATTTTTCCTCTATTGTTTCAATTTAGAGCATCGAAGTACTCTAAAATCCCTGTCCAATCTTCCAATTTAACTTTTCATGGTCTATTTCCACATGACGTTGGCATCTGCCTTCACGGCTGCATCCAGGAGCTCGATAAGCGGCAAAGCCCTGTGTGCAATACTAACAACTGGCTCTTCTTCCTCATCGTCGTCGGGCGCCGGTGGCAAGGCCTTTGCGGTATCTATGGCAAGTTTCAATCGAGCGAGGGCAGCAGGTACATCCGCCGCCAATATCGCCCCTGGCACCCTCGTGCTGTGCCCCATCATTTTCAGCAGGGTTTGTGCGACATTTCCAAACATAATGATATCGGGATAGGTCTTTGTGGTGAAGGTTACAATCATCGTCCTAGTCCGCAAATTGTAGCGCGTAGTCCCTGATCTGCATGCCGTAGCATTCGCAGGATGCGGCTTCAAGCCCCTTGCGGGAAAGAATGCGAACCTGACCACGGCTGTAACCGATGAGTTCTTTTCGCTGGAGCTTGCCTGCTGCAATGGTCACAGCACTGCGTTGCACACCGAGCAGGTTGGCGAGGAACTGATGCGTAAGCGGCAGTTGCTCTGAGTCGGCGCGGTCATGGGCCATCAACAACCAACGGGCCAGTCGCATCTCGACTTCATGGAAGGAGTTACAGGTTGCCGTCTGTTGCAACTGACCCATCAGGACATATGCATAGCGCATGAGCGCGCTTTGCAGACCGGGGCTGTCACGCAGCAACCGGTTCAAGCGTGACGCCTTGATTCGCAAGCCAGCACCGGAGCCGTGCACCACACCACGTAAACGTGGTGTACTGACGTCCAGTGCCAGGGTCGCGCCCAACACACCTTCGTTGCCGATCATGGCTACAGACAGTGGCTTATGGTCGCTGGAATCCGTTACCAGTGAAATCAGTCCGGACAATGGGAAATATGCGTGTTGCAAAGGCATCTGTGCCTCACATAATATGCTGCCAAAGGTCAGCTCCACAGGTTCGCACCGTTGCAGCAGTCGCTGGCTCTCAACCTCCGGTAACCCCGCGATCAGTTTATTACTTGCAGATTTCAGAGAGATATTGGACAAGCCAATCTCCCATAACACGTAAGGAGCTGGACATGGCGAAGCAAGAAATGCTCGGTTAATCTCATGCTGACAGTGTGCATGACAGCAATGTAACTTTCTGTGCGCCAGGGCACAGAACTTATGGGATTAAAATCAAGAAAGGCCGGCCGCACTATGGCGGGTAGTACAGCACTACTTCATGTAGTGATCATTTGCGTTCAAACAGAGGTTTATAGGCTTGCAGGCGGTCGGTTTCTTTTTTGACGACGGCATAACATTCGCAACTGAGCTGCTCGAGCTTTTGCCTGTCGAGCACCGTGATCTT
>JAPHTE010000266.1 GCA_026196445.1 Lysobacterales bacterium | reverse complement strand
TACAAATGGGCGAGCGGAGGGTATATCGGCACGGTCGAGGACCTGGTCCGGTTCGGACTGGCGCAGTTACGGTCAAGCCCGGTCAACGCGACCGTGCACCACGAATTCTGGGTGCAGCAGGTGACCAATTCGGGTGAGGCGACAGGCTATGGCCTGGGTTGGAAAATCGTTGAGGATGAGAATGGCCGGCGCTTGCTTGGCCACACCGGTGGATCGGTCGGCGGCACCACGCAGTTCTGGATCAACCCGGAAAGCGGCCTCGTGATCGCCATGATCAGCAACCTGTCCGATTTCAAGTACGGCGCGGTCATTCCCGCATTGGTGACCGTTTTCCTGCCCCGGTCCGAGGGACAGGAATAGCCGACCGGGTGAGGGGTACGAGATGATCAAGGTCTTTGAAGATTTTGATATTGCCATGGTGGGCCACTACCAGTCGGTGCTGGAGTCCAACGGTATCGCCACATTCATGAAAAACCGCTTCGGTACTTCTGGCAGCGGCGAACTGCCCTTCGTGGAGGTCGTTCCACAACTGTGGGTGCTCAACGATGCCGATGAAAGTCGCGCCAGGAAATTGATCGGTGAACTGGAAGAACCCGGTGAAATACCACGACGTGAAGATTGGGTTTGTCCCGAATGTGGCACGGTCCTGGAAGCTGCATTTACGGATTGCTGGAAGTGTTCAGGATCTAACGATCCTGACCCCTGAGCCGGCGAATTTCTGTTTCGAGGCGCTCGGCCGTCAGTTTCTCTGCCGGGATGGCTGGTCCCACCCGTAGTTCGATTCGTGCCCTGAACTTGTGGGGTCTGCGCTTGTACAGCGGGTCACGGCGGCTGAACAGGGAACCCCACAAATTACACAGTGCCATCGGCACCACTTGCACCGGTTTCTCGGCAACGATCTTCTCGACGCCCTTCTTGAATGTGTTGATCTCACCACTGGTGGTGATCTCACCTTCCGGGAAAATGCCCAGCACATCGCCGGCGTCCAGAATCCTGTGCATGCTTTTGTAGGCGGCGTCGAGTATTTCCGGGTCTTCTTTGCGCCCGGCGATGGGTATGGCTTTACCGTATTTGAAAATAAAATGCAGCAACGGAATATTGAATATCCGGTAGTACATGACAAAACGCACCGGGCGCCTGATAACACCGCCGATGATTAACGGATCCACAAAACTGACGTGGTTGCTGGCGACGATCACGGCACCCCTCTCGGGAATGTTTTCAAGGCCTCGTGTCTCCACCCGGTAGATGGTGTGGACCAGTATCCAGATCAAAAAACGGATCAGGAATTCGGGCACGATGCTGAAAACATAGACTGCCACCACCAGGTTCAACAGGGCTGTGACAAGGAACAATTGCGGGATGCTGAAACCTGCGCTACCCAGCAGAAACATGGCAAAAACCGCCGAGATGACCATGAACAGGGCGTTGAGGATGTTATTACCTGCAATTACCCGTGAGCGGTGTCCCGGTTCTGAACGTTGCTGGACCAACGCATACAACGGCACGATGTAGAAACCGGCAAATATGCCAATCATCAGCAGGTCAATTATGATGTGCCAATTCGCACCATGTGTAAAAAATTCACCGAGGCCGCTGTACACGGCGGGTGTCGTGGGGCTGGCAAAATAGATGTCGATGCCAAACAGGGTCAGGCCGATGGCGCCAAATGGCACCAGGCCGATTTCCACCTGTTTACCGCTCAAGCGCTCACACAGCAGCGAGCCGGTGCTGATACCAATGATGAACATGGCCAGCAGCGTGGACATCAACTTCTCGTCGCCGCCCAGGACGGTTTCCGAGTAACTGGGAATCTGCACCAGGAACGTGGCGCCGAAGAACCAGAACCACGAGATACCCAGTACGCTGTTGAGCACCACCTTGTTTTCACGGATAAAACCAATGTTCCGGAACGTCTCAACCAGGAAGTTCCAGTTGATTTTAAGTTCAGGTGCCACCGCCGGGGCGCTGGGGATGTCACGGCTGGCAATATAGCCTGCAAGGGCCACCAGCAGGGCCGCACCACTGATCCACACCGGCCAGT
>JAPHTE010000447.1 GCA_026196445.1 Lysobacterales bacterium | reverse complement strand
CTGGCATGGCCCTTGGCATCGCGGAAGATACCCTGTTGTGGGACCAACAAACCCTGATCCATAACAGCATCGCTGACCACCGCCCGCACATACATTCCGGGCATCAGTATGTTGTCAGGGTTGGGCACCACTACGCGCAACGCAAAACTGTCAGTCATTGGATCCACGGCGACATCCGAAAACACCAGGTCACCCGCATGTTCATAGCGCGTACCGTCTTCCAGAACGATGGTCACACGGATGCTCTCCGTTTTCCGCGCGGCACCTGATGCAAGGTCCCGTCTCAGGTCCAGGCGTTCACTCGCCGAGCGCATCAGGTCAACATATATGGGATCGAGCTGTTGCACGGTGCATAGCGGTGCTGACTGGTCGGCCGTTACCAGGGCTCCACGTGTGACCGCGGACTTGCCGATGCGGCCGTCGATAGGCGAAGTGATCCGTGCGTAAGCCAATCTCACCTCGGCACTGGCCAGCTTCGCCTCGGCAACACCCACGTCCGCTTCAGCCTGCCGCTGAGTCGCCCTGGCGATGAGCACTTCCTGTTCGCTGATCGCATTGGATTCGAATAACTGTTCGGCACGCTCAGCATTGAAGCTCTCGATGCTCGCCGAGGCCTGGGCTCGAGCCAGTGAAGCCCTGGCGCTGTTAACGTCCGCCCGGTAGGTTTCATCGTCCAATTGGTACAAGGCCTGGCCTGCTTCCACCAGATCACCTTCATTAAAAAGACGCTCCTTCACAATACCGGTGACCTGTGGACGCACTTCCGCGATGACATAGGGCGTTGTGCGCCCCGGTAACTGGCGCGAAAGTGTCACGGGTTCGGTTTTCAGGGTAACCACGGTCACTTCTGCCGCAGACCGTTGCGGCATCGGGTTCTGTTGTCTTTCACATGCGAAGAGCAAAAGTACCAATAACGGTATGGTAATAAGGTGACGAATGTGTGTATTCATTTGAACTGGGCCTGTCAGAAGCGAACCTGAATATCGTGGATTGGCCATGCCAACCAGAATAGTGCGCAGAATGAACATTTGTTTTCCTTAAGTCAACCGCCGTGGAATTCATGGCCCAATCCTGCGTCATAGCTGTTGTTCCGCAACTTCTATAAAAGAATCCGGCGCTTCAGGGCGCCGGGCACTGAATCTTGCCGATATCTTCGTTTGAAATGGAGCTATCAGCGCCGCTTTGGTCCGGCCTGCAGTATCTCCGGGTTCACCCCCTCCATGAATTTCTTGAAGTTCTCTATAAACAGGCTGGCCAACTGGTCGCATTTTTCGTTGAAAGCATCTTTGCCAGGCCAGGTCTGCACCGGGTCCAGAACCTTCTCCGGAACGCCCTCGCAGGACCTGGGCACTTCGAAACCAAACACGGGGTCGACGCGGAATTCAACACCGTCGAGCTTCCCTTCCAGGGCGGCGTTCAGCAAGCTCCTCGTGTGGTGGATGCTCATACGTCTGCCAATACCATATGGGCCACCCGTCCAACCGGTATTCACCAGCCAACAGTTCACCTCGTATTTCTGGATCCGCTCTTTCAGGAGCCGGGCATAGTAATACGGATGGTGGACCATGAACGGGGCACCGAAGCAGGCAGAGAAAGTGACCTGCGGATCCGTGCCAACGCCTACCTCGGTGCCGGCCACTTTGGAGGTGTAACCGGAAATGAAATGATACATGGCCTGGTCGGGCGACAGCTTCGCAATAGGCGGCAACACGCCATTGGCATCACAGGTGAGCATGAAGATGTTCCTGGGATGGCCACCCTTGGCTTCTCTTGCCGCGTTGTCGATGTACTCAAGGGGGTACGACGCGCGCGTGTTCTCAGTGAACGCATCGTCATCCAGGTCCAGCTTGCGGGTCACCGGATCAAAAATCACGTTCTCCAGGATGGTGCCGAACTTGCGCGTGCAGGAATGAATTTGCGGCTCTTCTTCGGGGCTTAGCCGAATAACCTTGGCATAACACCCGCCCTCGAAATTGAACACACCGTCGTCACTCCAGCCATGTTCGTCATCACCGATGAGATG
>JAPHTE010000120.1 GCA_026196445.1 Lysobacterales bacterium | reverse complement strand
TCTCAAACCTGATGATGTAATCCATCGAAACTCGACCATCGGTATCCTTCAACCATTCCACCTGCGGTTGAAACGATCGGGGGTTGTTGTAATAGAAAGTATCCTTATCATCACCGTAGGTCATGTTCACCCAGTCGGAAAACGAAATACCCCGCGTGGCGATTTCGGTCTTGTTCTTTTTGCGCCGGTATTCATAGTGTGAGACGACCTTGTCCCACGGATTTCTGACCACGGTGAACTTGTATGCCCCGTTCCACGCATCCATGCCGATACGCCCGATCACCTCGCTGGCCATCAGGTGATGCTTGACCGGCAGGCCGATGGCCCGGCCAACGCTGGTGCCGGCTGTCTTGTTGATATGGATGAAGATGAAGGGCCCGTTCTTTCCCTGTCTCAACGGTATGGGTTTTTTGCGCAGGAGTTTGTGCAACAGTTTGTTGAGCCCTGCTTGTGTGTCCATCTGGAGTTCCTCGTGCCTCGCTGCTTGCGTCAGGCTTTCCGGCACAGCATCATGTAGCTGTTGAAGTCAGGAAAGTATCAAAGGTGAGTGCAATATTACCATTTGTCTATGTCGGTCTGGGCAGCATGCTGGGTGGTGTCAGCCGTTATGGCATGACGTTGATAACACAGAATTACGCGGCTTTAAGCATCCCCTTTGGAACCCTGGTTTCCAATGTCGCGGGGTGTCTGCTCATCGGCCTGATCGCAGGCCTGGGCGGTGCTACGCAGTTGATGTCAACTGAAATGCGCCTGTTACTGGCCACCGGATTTTGCGGCGGATTTACGACCATGTCCTCCTTTATTTACGAGTTGGGTCAATTCGTCCAGGACAAGGAGTATTTCTATGCCTCGTCGTATTTTATCGCGACCATGGCGGGCGCCGCGCTGGCTTTTTTGCTGGGTCTGGTGATTAGTGAACTGATGCTGAGGTAGTTATGGAAATAACCGGAAAGGTAGTGTTGTTGAGGGTGTTTATCGGGGAAAGCGACAAGCTGGGGCACCTGCCGCTGTATGAGGCCATCGTCAAGCGGGCGCGCGACGCTGATCTGGCCGGTGCGACGGTGCTCAAAGGGGTGCTGGGTTTCGGTGCAACTGCCCGCATACGTACGCACAAGATACTGGACCTGTCTTCAGATCTGCCGATGGTCATCGAGATCGTAGATGAAGAAAACAAGATTACTGCATTCAAGGACACCCTGTCGGAAATGTTCCAGCAGGCACGTTGCGGTGGCCTGGTGACCCTGGAGAAGGCCCAAGTCATTCATTATATACCCGGGAACAAAAAAAGCCGCGCTGATGCGCGGCCTTAATATAACGAATAACGAGCGAGGACCTGGTCAATTACCATCTGGTGGCATATTAGCCCTCAGGATGTCATCCACTTCGCGAGCCTGCATTTCAGGCAGTTTTTGTTCGAGCGTATCACGACGGCGAATTTCACTGTCGACATACCTGATCCATTGCTGTGACGCGCGCTTGCTCCGCTCGTCCTTACCGGCTGCCTGGAATGCGCGTCGGGCCTGGCTGTACTTCTTCTGGTTGAATAGCGCCATACCGTGCATGATATTGGCCTGATCCGTACGTTTCAGTCCACCTAAAGCCAACCCCTTCTGGGCGGCTTCGGCAGCTTCAGACCACATTTCCAGGTTGATATAGGACTGTGCCAGGCGGACGTACAACTCCCCGTCGTCACTGATTTCAGCGGCTTGCCTCAGTGGAGGAATCGCCTTCCTGTCTTCCCTGGCGGAATACCAGGCCTGCGACAGCAACCGCAGGTTGCGGACATCGGCCGGGATGTTTTCAGCAGCGAGTTCCTTTTCCAGCACCTTGGCTGCTTTGTAGGGAACACCGTGCAGCAGATAAAGGTTTGCGAGATTGATTGCGTGCTGTTTGCCTTCGACATAGCCGCCTTCGTACAAGGCCTCGGTCAGGGCCAGTTGCTTCTTGGTGTCTCCGAGTTCACTGTAAACACCGGCCAGGGTCAGGATGTAAGTATCCTTCGGATAGGCCTCGATCAGCTCCTCCAATACGATCAGCATGTTGGGAAAGTCTTTCAGCTCCCAGTAGCAGACACGTAACAGCAACAACCAGTTTTCCCTGGGGACACGGCCCTGATCCTTGTACATGTCGATGGCCGTCTTGATCGGGGTGATGGCTTCCGGGTAATTCCCCATCTGGAAATGTGCCTGTCCCAGCAGCATGTATACATCCGCGGCCGGTTCGACGACCACGGCCATCAGGCGCCTGACCATTTCCAGCGCGGCCGGGTAATCCTCTACGGTAAATTCCAACTGCGCGAGCGTTTTTAGCGTACTTTGCTGCAGGGCTTCAGGCAGGTCCGGTTGCTTCAGCACATTCTCATATGCACGGATAGCGTCCGGGTATTTTTCCTGCAGATAGTAATTGTAACCGGAGAGGTTCCAGACTTGAGCAATCTCGTAGGGCGACAGCTTTTTGCGGCCCTGCATATCATTGATCTTTACCTGGGCCTCGCTGTAGTTCTCGGCCTCAACCAGTTCCTGAATTTCCAGCAGCGCTTCGTACACTTGCTGGCTCATGGCTACCGTCTGCTTGGTTTTGCGATCCGACCCCTTGTCATCCTGTGCCAGCAGTGGCGAGGACAGAAACACTGACAGAAATACGGCGGCAATTGCGATCAGCCAAAGATTACGTTTGGAATTAACTTTATTCAGTGATTTCATAGGTAAACTTGTTCTGTACGCCAGGAACTTCAACAGCTTCGCCATCCATGATCCGTGGCTTGTATTTGAACTTCAGGGCAGCATTGATCGATGCACGGTGGAAAAGGCTGGACGTGCACTGGTCTTCGATCACGAATGGATCCCTGGTAGTGCCTTGCCTGGTTACCGTGTACTGAACCACGCAATACCCTTCGATGCCGCGGGTCAATGCCCGGTTGGGATAGATCGGCGCCACCTTTACGATGGGCAGGTAATCACCTTCACCTACACCCAGGCTGAAACCGCCGGTCATCTCGATATCCGTTTCAACCGGTACGGCCGAAATTGCAATTTTTTCGGCAGACGGGTTCAGGTTATCCAATTGCGGGGTTGGTGGTTGAGGTGGTGCGTCTTCAGGCTGTGGCGGCTTTTCAGGCTTCAATTGCCGGCGTTCAACTTCTTCGTTACGTTTAACCCTGACAAAGTCGACCAGCGTACCCGCGGTATCATCATTGAGGGTGCGGTCAGCCGTTTCGATCAGGTATTGCATGAGCCAGAACAGACTCAAGGTAACTGCCAACGCCGCAATCAGCCCAATGACAATCCTGACCACGTTACTGGTCTGGTTCTGAGCTAAACTCTGGTTGATTGTTGATGACATGGCTTTACTTTAAGGGTTCTGGGCGGCAATCGAAACGTTGAAAACTCCCGCCTGGCGTGAAGCGTCCATGACCTGGATCAAGGTATCGGTCTTGGATTCCTTGTCGGCCTGGATGACCACTGACCCCTGTGGGTTTTCAGCGTGGAGGCGTTCGATATTGGGGCGTACCGAGCGGATGTCTATCATGCGCCGGTCAATCCAGATATCGTTGTTGGCGCCAATGGCAATGAGAATATTGGCGTTTTCTTGCTTGACGGC
>JAPHTE010000351.1 GCA_026196445.1 Lysobacterales bacterium | reverse complement strand
TGGAGAAAGCGGTGATTTCCCACCTGATGACCGAAGTGCCCTACGGTGTATTGCTGTCCGGCGGCCTGGATTCGTCCATCATTGCAGCTGTCACCCGGAAACACGCCCAAATGAGGGTCGAGGACAGGGAACGCAGCCCCGCCTGGTGGCCGCGCCTGCATTCTTTCGCCATCGGTCTGGAGGGTTCCCCCGACCTTGCGGCAGCCGCGAAGGTCGCCGCTCATATCGATACCGTGCACCACGGATTTGAATTCACGTTGCAAGAAGGCCTCGACGCGTTGGACGAGGTCATTTACCACCTCGAAACCTATGATGTCACGACCATCCGCGCAGCCACGCCGATGTACCTGTTGGCGCGGAAAATTCACGCCATGGGGATAAAAATGGTGTTGTCGGGGGAGGGCGCAGACGAAGTGTTTGGCGGCTACCTGTATTTCCACAAGGCGCCTGACGCCCGTTCCTTCCACGAGGAAACGGTACGCAAACTTTCTCGCCTGCATTCCTACGATTGCCTGCGCGCCAACAAGGCCATGTCGGCCTGGGGTGTCGAGGCCCGGGTGCCTTTCCTGGACCGGGAATTCCTGGACGTGGCCATGTCGATTAACCCGCAAGACAAGATGATCACTGCAGGCAAGATGGAAAAGCACGTTCTGCGCGAAGCCTTCAGTGACCTGTTGCCGGAAGAAATTGCCTGGCGGCAGAAGGAACAGTTTTCCGACGGTGTGGGATATGGCTGGATCGATGGTGTCCGCGACTACGCCGCCACCCAGGTCAGCAAAAACCAGATGGCACACGCCGCCAGGCGTTTCCCGGTCAACACCCCGGCAACGGAAGAGGCTTACCTGTTCCGCAGGCTGTTCGAAAAGCACTTCCCGCTGGCCAGTGCCGCCGAATGTGTGCCGGGTGGGCCGTCGGTGGCCTGTAGCACACCGGAAGCGGTGTTGTGGGACAAGAGCTTGCAGGAAATGGATGATCCATCCGGACGCGCCGTGCGTTCGGTTCACAAGCAAGGGTATTGATGTAATTACTTGTTCTTGATGTTCTCTTTGATCTCGCTGGCTTTTTTCAGCAGCTTCGTTTCGACTTCGTGGAATTTTTCCTTGAAGACGACCTCGGCCTTTTTTGTTTCCCGTACGGCGGCCTGGCGGCCTTTTTCCAGCTGTTTCACCAACATCTCGTAGGTATCATGGATCGCTTCTGATTCTTTTATGAATTTTGCAGCTTCATCCTTGGCCTCCCGAATCGACTTCATGATGTCCGTATGGCTATCCGCTTGCTTGCTGGCGTGCTTTTTCTGAAAAGCACTGATTTTTTCCTGGACCATCTCCTGGAAATCAGCAAGCTGGTCCTTTGCAATTAAAACCCGGGTGTTTATTTCGGCGAAGGTCTTCATTTGGCGGTCGATATCAGCCGCCACCTTGTGCAGGTTCTCCGCACTGATTCTGCTCAGCTCACCGTGGTCATGATCGGATTTGTCGGCCGTTGTTTTTTTGACAGCCGTTTTCTTTGTAGTGGCCTTCTTTACGACGGCCTTTCTCGGGGCAGTCTTCCTGGCGGTGGTTTTCCTGCTGCCAGCCTTTTTGGTGGTGGTTTTCCTGGTGCCAGCCTTTTTGGTGGTGGTTTTCCTGGTACCGGCCTTCTTGACGGTGGACTTTTTCTTCGTGGTGCTCATCAGTCTTCCCTGTAATGTACCTGGGTTGGAGTATACAGTGCGCTTACAGGAAGTATTTTAACTCACAATATCAACCTCTGAATATTCATTGCGGCGGTGGAACGCTACCATCGTCCATGGCCAAAACCGGATACACACCTTCGGGCTCGGTATTGTGCTTGTCATCGTACGGGTAGGTGGTGACCATGATCTGCGGGTAACCGGGCCTGTATGGCACCACCAGTGTCGCGCTGTTGATCGCGCGCCCGTTGGTGTCCACGGCCTGGTCTGCAAGCAGGGTCCAGGATTTGCCGGCATCCTTTGTCTCAAGAATTCGAACGCGGTTGTTGGCCTCATCGATGACGGAAACCCTGAAATCGTCCGGACCGGTCTTCTGCACGCTGCCGTAGCGGTACTGGTCACCTTCCAGCGCACGGTCCTCGATGATGCCGACATCCCAGTCCGAACCGGTCCAGCGCGCGGCCTTCGCCTGCTGCCGTCCGGATTTCTCGCTCTTATTGTTGTAGGTGACGAGGAATTGCCCGCCGTCGGTGGTACTGGCGTGGTGGATATTGTCCACCAGCGGCGGCGTGTACTTGGAGCGTTGTTTTTCGGTGGCCTCTACCAGGCATTTCGTGGCCGGATCGTTCATTTCCGCGAGACTGACGAACTCACCCAGCGCTGCGCCGTTGGGGCCATACATCTGGTCATCGCCAGTGTCCAGGTAGGCCATGTAGATGTTCTGGTTGAACTTGTTGTGCCGTTCGTCGCCCGCCAGGCTCCAGCTCAGCGGGATGCGATGATGGACCGGGTCGTAGAATTTCTTCGCAATCGAATAGATCTCGTCCATGCCGGCCGCCTGGTATCCCTCCATGCCATCGTTCAGGTCCTCGGTGTCCACGATGGTGCGTGGTTCACTCCAGGTTTTGCCTTGGTCGGTGGACTTGGCGAACTGCCACACGCGCCAGACATCTGCCTTTTTCCTGCGCATGAACAGGTAGATCGAGTCTTCGGTGGCAACGGCGGTGGGATAGGAGGGCTGGTTTTCTGTCCAGAGGATCTTCCTGGACCATGTTCCCCTGATCGATCCCTTGTTTGGCGGCGTGTACTGCATCAGGGCGTAGCCGTCGCTCGCCCTGAGGTGGTCCTCCTGGAATACGATGACGTGTCCATCCGGAGCCACGACGACGGACGGATAGTTGTGCCGGTCAGCGGGGTCCCGTTCGAATTCCATGATCTTTTTAGACGGGCCGTTCAGGGCCGGGTACCACTTGCCGTAGGCGTGGTCGTACTCGCGGCCATAGATATCGCCGGTCTTGCCCTGCCAGAACAGGAAGGTCCTGTCGGATACGGGGTCCCGGGTGGGTTCGATCTTGTACTGGTAGATTGAATTGTCGCCAATCTTTTCGGATGCTCGAGCCGAAAATGCGCCTGTCAGCAGGATTAATATCGACACCAGCATGGCAATATGGGCCGAATGGGCTTGCATTACTTTCGCTGAGCGAGACACAGGCAGTTTCATTATCTGCTTTTCACTTTTCTACTTGTCACGAATTTTACCTCTGTTGCTGGGGTTAGCCCACTGGTAAGCGGTTCACGAAGCGACGC